>JBDKUT010000163.1:0-90501 GCA_039679545.1 Thermotogota bacterium | reverse complement strand
TCCGTCGTCTCGATCGCCGCGAGGGTCTCGTCGAGGTCGGAGGCCACGATGACGTAGTCGATCGCCTCGCCGCGACGGCTCTTGTCGTCGATCCGCTCGGCGTCGGTCCAGAAGCTGTGGACGCGCTCGGCGATCGCCTGTTGCGTCGGGACGGGGGTGATCACGAAGTACCGCGCCACGCCGTACGTGCGGGCGGAGCGGGCGATGTCGTGGATGTCGAGCGACGTCACGGACGTCGCGACGATGTCACCCTCGCGGTTCCGCATCGGGTAGTGCAGGAGCCCGACGTACAGGTTAGCCATCCTTCTCGTCCTCACGCTTTGGGTAGAGTCCCAAGAGCTCGGGGCGGTTCCTCGCCGTCTTCTTCCACGCCTCCCGCCGCCGGTACTCCTCGATCTTCGCGTGGTCTCCGGAGAGGAGGACGTCCGGGACCGTGTGCCCTCGGAACTCGGGCGGGCGTGTGTACTGCGGCGCGCCGAGGCGCGCTTCGTCGTAGAACGAGTCGGTGGCCACGGATTCGTACTTGCCGACGACGCCCGGCGTCATCCGCGCTGTGGCCTCGATCAGAACAGCGGCGGCGGACTCCCCTCCGGCGATCACGTAGTCGCCGATCGAGATCTCGTCGTCGACGAAGTGGAGGATCCGCTCGTCGACCCCCTCGTAGCGGCCGCAGAGGAGGATGAGTCCGCCGGCGGAGGCCCAGCGGACGGCGTCCTCCTGTCGGAAGAGCCGCCCCTGCGCCGACACCAGGACGGCGGGTCCGACGGCGCCTTCCGCGCGCAGAGCCTCAATCCCGCGCACGAACGGGTCGACGCGGAGGAGCATCCCCGCTCCTCCGCCGTACGGGCGATCGTCGACGGTTCGGTGCGGGTCGTCGGAGTAGTCTCGCAGGTCGTGGAGGTGGATCTCGACGGAGCCGGCCTCACGCGCCTGGCCGATCACGCCGATCGACAGAAGCGGGTCCAGCGCCGCGGGGAAGATCGTCAAGACGTCGAAGCGCATGGGAACTCACTCGGAGATCTCGAGGACCACTTCGCGGTCGATGCGCGCCGCGGCCGCCTCGAGAAAGGTCCGCAGCGCGGCGATCGTCCGGCCGCCTTTCCCGAGGATGCGGCCGCGATCGTCCTTTCCCACGTGGAGAAAGAAGATGTCCACCCGCTCCGTCTCGATGCGGTCGATCTTGCACGCATCGGGCTCTTCGATCAGCGAGTGGACGAGGAACTCGCACAGGCGAAAGAGCAAAGTCCCTCCCGGATCGGGCGTCGGCCCCTAGGCCTCAGCTTTGGCCTTGGCCTTGGGCTTGTCGTCCGCTTTCTCCCCTTCGTCATCCTGCGCGGCCGCTCCGCCGGCACGCTTTGCGGCGTCCCACGCCGCCATGACGCCGGACTTCGAGAGGATGTCCCGCGCGGCCTTCGTGGCCTTCGCGCCGTCGCACAGCCACTTCAGGGCGACCTCGTTGTCGATCTGGAACGTCGCGGGCTCCGTCTTCGGGTCGTAGTGCCCGAGATCGGCGACCACCTTGGCGTCGCGCGGCTTCCGTCCGTCGAGGACGACCACTCGGTACGAGGGCTGACCCTTGCGACCGACCTTCTTCAACCGAATTCTCGCTGCCATGCTCCACCTCAAACTGGATTTCGAGCGCCCTACGAGTTTCCGAGCAGGTCTGCTGGGAAGCGCTCCTTCCCGCGACGAGTCCCGGCCCACTTCAAGGCGCGTTTCGCTTCTTCGTAGCGGGTAAGAACGCTGTTGACGTCTCTCACTTTCGTCCCGCTTCCGCGGGCGATCCGCTTCTTTCGACTCCCCCCGATTATAGACGGGTTCGTCCGTTCTTCCAGGGTCATCGACCGGAGGATCGCCAGGGTCTTCTGGATCTCGGTTTCGTCGGCGTCCGCGGGGCGTCCCTTCATCAGCTTGGCGGCTCCGGGGAGCCGATCGAGGATCTGCGACAACGGTCCGAGCTTCCGGACCTCCTCGAGCTGCTCGAGGAAGTCCTGGAGGGTGAACCGGTTCTTGCGGATCTGCTCGACGAGGTGCTAGGCTTTCGTCGTGTCCATCTGTGCTTCCGCCTGCTCGATCAGGGTGAGGACGTCGCCCATTCCGAGGATCCGGTCCGCCATGCGCTTCGGGTGGAACGGCTCGAGGCCGTCGATCTTCTCCCCCGTCCCGACGTAGACGATGGGCCGCCCGGTGGCGTGGCGGATCGACAGCGCGGCGCCGCCCCGCGCGTCGCCGTCCATCTTCGTCAGGATGACGGCCGTGAGCCCAACCCGCTCGTGGAACGCGGTGGCCACGGCGACGGCCTCCTGTCCGGTCATCGCGTCGGCGACGAGGAGCTTCTCGTCCGGCGTCACCGCGGCGGCGATGTCGGCGATCTCCTTCATCATCGCGTCGTCGATCTGGAGGCGCCCCGCCGTGTCGATGAGAACGACGTCGCGCAGGTTCTCCTTCGCCCAGGCGACACCCGACGTCGCGATCTTCACCGGGTCGGGCGAGGTGCGCGAGACGACGGGGATGTCGAGGTCGCGGCCGAGCTTCTCCAGCTGGTCGATGGCCGCTGGGCGGTAGACGTCGGCGGCGACGAGGACCGGCTTTCGGCCGTCCTTCCGCAAGGAGTTCGCCAGCTTGGCCGCCGTGGTGGTCTTCCCCGAGCCCTGCAGTCCGACAAGGAGGACGACGGCCGGGTGCCGATCGAGGCGCAAGGTCGTCCGCTCGCCGCCCATCGTCTCGGCGAGCTCGTCGCGGACGATCTTCACGACCTGTTGGCCGGGGGTGAGGCTTTGAAGGACGTCCTCGCCGACCGCGCGGTCGTGAATGCGGGCGACGAGCTCCTTGACGACCTTGTAGTGGACGTCGGCCTCGAGGAGGGCGATCCGGATCTCTCGCAGGCCCTCGGCGACGTCGGCCTCGGTGAGGGTTCCCTTTCCCCTCAGTCGGGAGAAGACTGCCGTCAACCGCTCCGCCAACGCGTCGAACATGGTCCCGCCTTCGCTCCGCCGATCGGGCCCCCGCGGAGCCCGCCAAGCGTACGGGGACTGGCACTGAGCCGCAAGCGCGAACGGGGGGCGGTGCCGCAAGCGCGCACGGGGCGCAAACGCGGACGGTAGGCGCCGGGCGGAGCCGCAACTGGGGCAGCGGGTCCGTACGGACGTAGCGTCGCACCTTGGTGCGACGTTCGCGGATGCGTCGTCGGAGCCAAGCTCTCGGCACCAAGACGAAGCGCCGAGAGCCAAGCTCGCGACGCTACAGCGGGTCACGGATCTCGTCGGCGGGGTGCGATGGGTGGCCGATGGGTCGATCGTCCGTTCAGACCAGAAGTCCGTTCTTGTCGAGGAACGAGGTGGAGAGGTCGGCATTGCGGAACGAGGGGTGGGAGACGACGCGGAACACGAGGTCCTTGGTGGTGGCCACCCCGGAGATCCGGAATCGGCGCAGTGCGTTCTGCATGCGCACGACGGCCTCGTCGCGGTCCTCACCCCACGAGATGAGCTTCGCGAGGAGGGAGTCGTAGTGCGGCGATACGGTCATCCCGTCGTAGAGTGCCGTGTCGAGGCGAATCCCGTGGCCGCCGGGAAGCTCGTCGATGTGAACGACGCCCGTCGAGGGGAGGAACCCGTGCGTTGGATCCTCGGCGTTCAGCCGGCACTCGATCGCGTGCCCGCGTGGCGTCGTCGCCTCGAGGTCGAGGGAGACCGATCCTCCCGCGGCGATCTCGATCTGCTCCTTGACCAAGTTGCGGCGGCACGCGACCTCGGTGACGGAATGCTCAACCTGGATGCGCGCGTTCATCTCGATGAAGTAGAAGGCACCGTCCGGGGCGACGAGGAACTCGACCGTTCCGGCGCTCCAATACCCGACGGCGTGCGCCGTGACGAGGGCCGCTCGTCGCAGGCGCTCTCGCACGTCGGCCGGCAGGTTCGGGGCGGGCGATTCCTCGATCAGCTTCTGGTGGCGGCGCTGAATCGAGCAGTCGCGCTCGCCGAGCGTGATGGTGCGCCCGCGCTCGTCACCGAGAACTTGAACCTCGACGTGGCGTGGATCGCGCACCGCCTTCTCGAGGTAAAGGTGACCTTCGCCGCTCGCGGCCTTGGCCTCGGCCTCCGCGGCGGCGAGCGCGGCGGCGAGCTCGGCCGGTGTCTCAACCCAACGCAGGCCTCTCCCGCCTCCCCCGTACACCGACTTGATGAGGACCGGGTAGCCGATCTCGTCGGCCATCACAGCGGCGTCCTCCGGCTTCTTCGGCGCGCGGCCGCCGGGGAGGACGGGGACGCCGGCGGCCGCGACGCACTCGCGGGTCGCCACCTTGTCGCCGACGATGCGCATCGCGGTCTGGGACGGGCCGATGAACCGGATTCCGTGCTCGTTGCAGATCTCGACGAAGCCTGGGTTTTCGGCGAGGAAGCCGTAGCCCGGGTGGATCGCGTCGGCCTCGACGAGCTCGGCGACGCTGATGATGGCCGCGGGGTTCAGGTAGCTCCGCGCGGCGTCGGCAGGGCCAATGCACACGGCGCCGTCGGCCAGCTTGAGGTACGGCATCGGCTCGTCGGCCTCGGAGTAGACGGCGATCGAGCGAATGCGGAGCTCGCGGCACGCTTCAATGATGCGCAGCGCGATCTCGCCTCGGTTGGCAACGAGGACGGTCTGGAAACTCATAGAGGGTCGAGGACGAAGAGCACCTGGCCGTACTCGACCGGCGCTCCGTCCTCCGCTTGCACGCTCCGAACCCGGCCGGAAACTTCGGCCTTGATCTCGTTCATAACCTTCATGGCCTCGATGATGCAAACGGTGTCCCCGGAATGCACGATCTGGCCAACCTCGGCGAGCGGAGGGGACTCCGGCGTGGCCCGTCGGTAGAAGGTCCCGACGAGCGGCGCCGTGATCGGTACGGTCCCGCTTGGAATCCCTGAGGCGGCGGCCGGCGCGGGCGCTGCGGGCTCGATCTCGGGGGCGGGCGCCCCGCGCTCCGGCGCCCGGCGGACAGTCAGTTGCGTATCGCCCTCGGCGATCGTGATCTCCGTCAGGTCCTCGTCCTTCAGAAGCCTGACGATCTCCCGCAATCGATCCATGTCCACGGATGGTCCTCCTTGGAGGCGAGGTGATTGTATCGGCCGGGAGGCGAAAGCAACAACGAGCCCGCTTGCACGAGTCCAGGTCCCTTCTATAATAGCGAAGGTGAGATGAGCGATACAGCGTTCTTGGCCGCGGAAGCGGCGTTGTTGCTCGTGCTGATCTTCCTGTCGGCGTACTGCTCGTGTACAGAAACGGCGATCACGTCGTTGACGCACGGTCGCCTCAAGCACTTGATCAACGCCCATCGCCGAAAACGACGCGCGTTGACACACTTGCTGGAGGAGCCGAACGACCTGATCACGGCGCTTCTCGTCCTGAACAACCTCGTCAACGTCTCCGCAAGCACGCTCATGACGCTGATCGTCATCCAGGTCCTCCCGGCGATGTCGCAGACCTCGCAGGGGCTGATCGCCACGGCGGTCATGACGATCTCCCTCCTCGTATTCGGGGAGATCACGCCGAAGAACGTGGCCAAGCACAACGCGGAGCGGTTCGCTCTCGCGACGATCAACCAGGTTCACGCGCTCGCGACGGTTCTCCGACCGGTCGTCGTTCTTTTCCGCACCGTCGCGAAGGGGATCGCTCGCCTCTTCGGGATCGACCTTGCGGAGAAGGAACCGGTGGGCGTGAGCGATGAGCAGATCGAGACCCTCATCGACGCGGGCGAAGAGAGTGGAATGCTCGCTCCGGCGGAGGGAGACATGATCCGGCGGATTCTTGACTTCGACGAAGTCACCGCCGAGCAGGTGATGGTTCCGCGCCCGGACGTCGAGTCGATCGCCGTGGACACGCCGATGGTCGAGGTGCGGGCTCTGATCGCGAAGGACGGCCACTCGCGCTTCCCCGTGTACGAGGGGGTTCCCGACAACGTGATCGGAACGCTGTACGCCAAGGATCTCCTCAACATCAAGGCGGCGAACGAGACGAAGACGTTACGCCAGCTTCTGCGGCCGGCGCACTTCTCGACGACGACGCAGCCGATCAACCTCCTGCTTCGAGAGCTGCAGCGGCAGAAGGTGCACATGTCGGTCGTGATCGACGAGTTCGGCGGGATGGCGGGGATCGTGACCCTGGAGGACATCTTGGAGGAGATCGTCGGCGAGATTGAAGACGAGTACGACGAGCCGGCTCCCATGCGGCTCGTCAAGCGCCTGTCGCGTGACGAGGCACTCGTCTCCGGAGACATCTCCATTCATGACCTGAACCGGGCGATGGACATTGAGCTCCCGGAGGACGAAGGGGTCACGGTCAACGGGCTGGTCCAGCACCGCCTGAACACGCTCGCCAAGCCCGGCGATGAGGTGAAGGTCGGAGGGGTCACGCTTCTTGTCGAACGGGCAAGCGATCGCGAGGTGACCCGGGCGCGCGTTGTGGCCGACCGCACCTACTCCGAGGAGTCGTCGGCCGGATGAAACGTGGGCCCGGACGAGTAGACTGGAACGTTCGGTCGGAGGTCCTCATGACGATAGGGAGAAGAGGCGGGCTCGTTCTTGCTCTGGGACTCGGGTTCCTCTGCGCCGGTACGGCGGTGCAGGGAGCCTCGGTTCCGTCGGAGCGGCTGACGGTCGCGTACGACGCTACCAGGCGCGAGATGCACGGAACGCTGGACGTGGCTTTCGAATCGGCGCCGGGCACGATCTACTTCCTCCTTCTCCCGAACCTCGACCGGACGCCGAACCCGTACCTCTCCCCGCGGTCGATCGACACCACCTACCCGAACGGCTTCTCGCCCTCGGGGCTCGACGTCGTGGCCGTAACGTGTGGCGACGAGGGAGACCGATCGCCCGCGCCGTACCGGCTTCTCGCGATGCCACCTGCGTTCCAGACCTACAACCTTGAGGAGACGGTCCTCGCCGTTGACGCGGCGGCATCCACGATCCGGATCGAGTTTGTGACGTCGGTCCCTCGACTCGCCTCGGGGGACGGTGGGGTGACCGACGAAACCTTCACGTGGCGGTTCGGCTGGTTCCCTCTCCTTGTCGAGGACGACGGGACATACGAAGAGCGGGACGGCGTTCTCGTTCACGGCGAGGACGACGCGTTCCCTTTGGTCCTGCCGCGGGCCAACGTGGAGGCCGAGTTCTCCCTGCCCGGCGATGCCCGCTTCTACGCGGGCGCAGACGCGGTCGAGGACCTCGGCCTCTCCGACGATGGCACACGACACGTTCGAACGCACAACGAGTCTTCGACCCGGTCGCTTGCGATCGCGTTCGGGACCCAGTACCAGGAGTATGAACTCGACGGTCCGACGCCGATCCGTGTCGCCTACTTTGAGGGGCACGAGAACACGGCGCGCCTGCTCGCCACGTACGCGCGCGACATTCTCGCCGAATACGAGGGCCGCTACGGAGCCTACCCCCGCTCTGTCTTGACGATCGTCGAGAACCCCAACACGGCCGGCGACGCTTTCTCCGCCGACGGAATCGTCTGGCTGTCGACGCGGTTCTTCACCCACCGCGACGTCCTGCTCCCTGAGATCCTCCACCGCGTGACCGAGTACGTCCTCGCTCACGAGATCGCCCACCAGTGGTTCGGCGTGGGGATGGGCGTTGATCTCGACGGGGAGGGGTGGCTCTCCGAGGGGCTGGCCCAGTACGCGTCCGTGTTGTATTTCGAGCGGGCGCACGGGGCCGACGAGCCGAACCTGATCGACGTCCGCGGCGAGGGAATCCTTGAGGAGTACGTCTCCCGCTTGTTCGGGTACCTGAACCTTCGCGAGCACCTGATCGAACTTCCGTACCTCACGTCGGTGTGGAGTGCGTTCGACGAGGCGCTGGTGAAGCCGGCGGCCGACCTCGACTACGCGAACGAGACGTCGACGCGACTCTACGACAAGGGGTACGTCGTGGCTCGAGCGCTCGCCGCCGCGGTGGGCGAGGAGACGTTCGATCGGGCGCTTTCCCGCGCCGTCGAGGCGGGACGCGCGGCGCGCCTCGACTCGGCCCTGCTCCGCTCCCTGGTCGAGGAGGAGTCGGGCGTGTCGTTGGAGGAATGGTTCAGCGTCTGGGTCTACGGTGCCGGATCCGTCGACTACACCGTGCGCATCGTCGGGCGAGCCGAGAAGGAAGGCGCCTACGAGACGACGGTCGCCGTGACGCGCGAGGGAGGAACAGTCCAGGACGTCGAGGTCGAAGCGACCCTGGCCTCCGGAGCGACCGTGCGGCTCGCTTGGGACGGAGAGGCCGCGACGGGGCGCCTCTCTGAGGAGAGCGGAGGCGCCGAGAGGGGCCCTGTCAAGGATGATCGAGACGCTCAAGGCCGAGTTGTCTTCCGAACGCCGTCCCCTGTGACCGAGGTCACGATCGACCCGGATCACCGGCTCCCCGATCGAGATCGAATCAACAACCACTACCCGGTGAAGATTGTCGTGGCGGCCACTCGCGCTGCATACCCCCTCGACGCCTACGTCCTGTCACCGACCACGTCGGGCGGCATCGTCTTGTCTCGTCTCGATCGGTTCGAGCTCGACCTCGAGGAAACCTCGGCGGCCGTCGTCGTGCGGCAAGGGCGCGACGTTGAAATCTCCGCCGCCGCGGCGCTCTCGTCGGCGGGGCTTGTTGGAAGTTTCGCCTACGCCGTCACGCGCTACGAGCCGATCGAAACTGGCGCGCCCGGGACCACGTGGGACGCCGCGCTCACGATCACCGGCTCGGCGTATCGGCTCGTTTCCCAGGGCGAACCGTTCTACGTCGCGCGGTTGGCGGCCGTCCGGTTGCCGTCCGTGACGACGAGCCGGATCGCCGCGGCGGCCGTGGACCTCGTTTCGGGAGGGTCCGCGCGCCTCTCCCTCACGGCGTTTGATGAGCTGCGAGTCTTCCCGGGGATGTACCTTCAGGGGACCGGGTTCCTCGGCTTCAGTTCGGGAGACGTCCCGCAGAGCCTCCTCTTTGACTTCAACGAGCTCGTGTCCATGGCGCCGGCGCCGGCGCCGAACAAGCTCTCGGCAAGCCTCCAACTCGAGTTCCCATCGGCAGAAGGGCTTCCGTACAACGTATTCAACCTGGCGATGATTGACGGACAAAGCCTGCGCGTCTACGTTGCCGGCGGCGTGGGTTGGACAAGCGTCGATCGATTCGGTACAACGTCCCCCAGCGTAGAGGCCGGGATCGAAGAGGCGTTCGACCTCTCTACGTTGGGCGGGCTCGTCTCCCTCTCTGTTCGCGTCGGAGTTGCCGTGCCGGTCACCGGTGAGCCGGTTCCCGCCGTCTACGTAGGGTTCTCGCTGTAGGAAGGGACGCGAAGGAGTCGGGCGATGGGGATTCCGAGTCGATGGCTGAGCGACTACGTCGACCTTGAGGTGAGCGGACCGGAGATCGACCGGCTCGCGGAGCGGCTGACCCTGGCGGGGCTTGAGGTCGAAGAGATCCGGCCCACGGGGACGCTTTCCGGTGTCGTGGTGGGACGCGTCGTGGCGTGCCGCCCTCACCCGGACTCCGACCATCTGTCGCTGTGCCGCGTGGACGTCGGCGCGGAGGCACTCGACGTCGTCTGCGGCGCAGCCAACGTACGCGTTGACGCGATGGTCCCGCTCGCCCGCATCGGCGCGGAGCTTCCCTCCGGCTTCCGGATTGCGAAACGGAAGGTACGCGGCGAAGTCTCGAACGGGATGATCTGTTCGAAGACCGAGCTGGGCCTCGAGGAGAAGTCCGACGGGATCTGGATCTTCGACGAGCGCCTCGGCCTCACGATCGGCGCGGACCTTTCGGAGCTGCTCGAATACGACGACTACGTCCTCGACATCAAGGTGAAGTCGAACCGGACGGATTGCTTCGGGGTCTACGGTGTGGCGCGCGAGGTGGCCGCCGTGCTCGACCGGCCGCTACGTCCGCTGGATGTGTCCTGCGAAGAGACGCGGGCCTCCGATCGGATCGAGATCCAGATCGAGGATCCCCACGACACGCCGCGTTATGCCCTGCGCTGCATGGACGGGGTGACCGTCGGGCCGTCGCCGCTCCGGATCCAGCATCGGCTCATCAAAGCCGGAATGCGCCCGGTGTCGAACGCCGTCGACGTGACGAACTACGTGATGCTCGAACTTGGGCACCCGATCCACCCGTTTGACGCTGACCTCCTCGGGAAGACGATCCTCGTTCGCCGGGCGCGGCAAGGCGAGTCGTTCCGAACCCTCGATGGGGTCAAGCGAGCGCTCGACCCGAGGGCGCTTCTCATCACCGACGGCGGACGGCCGATCGCCCTCGCCGGGGTCATGGGAGGGGAGGAGAGCGAGATCCGCAGCGAGACCCAGCGCATTCTCCTTGAGGTCGCCACGTTCAACCACCAGACGATCCGACAGTCGTCGCGTTCCGTGGGACTTCAAACCGAGGCGTCACACCGGTTCGAGCGCGGCGTCGGCCCGGAGGGAATCCCTCTCGTCGCGGCGCGCACGGCGCACTGGATGCAGATGCTGACCGGGTGTCGCGTGGTCGCGGGGCTGGAAGACGCGTACCCCGCTCCCGTGGCCCCACGGACCGTGGCGCTTCGGCCCGAACGGGCGCGCGCCCTCCTCGGGATGAAGATCGGAGCCGAGGAGGTTGTCGACCTTCTTCGGCGACTCCAGATCCCGGCGAAGAAGGGGCGGGGAGCCTCGGCTGACGTGACTGCCGAGATCCCGTCGTTCCGGCCCGATCTGGAGCGCGAGGTTGACCTGATCGAGGAGGTCGGCCGCATCTACGGCTACGACCGGCTCGAGTCGGCAGCGCCGCGCGGGGCCGTGCGGGTAGGGCGGAAGGACGAGGTTGAGGTCGGCAAGGACCGGGTTCGCCGCGCGCTCGTGGGCCTCGGGATGGACGAGGTCGTGAACCCCGGGTTCGACGAGCGCTCTTGGAGAGAGGTGCTTTCGATCCCCGAAGAGGACCTGGTCAAGGTGCGGAACCCAATGGCGGCTGGCCAGGACGCGCTGCGTGGGAGCCTCCTCCCGGGGCTCCTTGCGACGGTCGAGACGAACCTCCGTCGCGGCGTGGACGGAGGAATGATCTTCGAGTTGGGGCGGATCTTCTCGGTGGCCCGAGGCGAGACGAACGCGCTCGGAGGAGCCTTGTTCGGGCGAACGGGACTTCCCTTGTCGGGCAAGGAACGCGTCTCCTTCTCCGCCGCGAAGGGCCTCCTCGATCGTCTGTTTGAGTGCCTCGGCCTCGACGGGATGGGCGTTGTCGCCGACGGCACGCCTCCGTACCTCCACCCGGGACGCAGCGGCGTTTGGACCCACGGCGGCCGGTCGGTCGGAACCTTCGGGGAGCTCCACCCGGACCTCGCGGATCGGTTTGCCATCTCGACGACGGTCTACACCTTCGAGTTTGGACTCGCTGCACTTCTGACAGTCGATCGTCCGGCGCGCTACGCGCCGATTCCTCAGCTGCCGGCGGCGAAGAGAGACCTCTCCCTCACCGTCCCCGTCGAGGTTGAAGAAGCGCGCGTACGCGCCGTCCTCGCCTCGGAGTCCGCGGTTGAGTCGATTCTTCTCTACGACCTCTACGCAGGCGAGCAGGTTGGCGAAGGGCGAAAGAGCCTAACATACGAGCTTTCATTGCGCGTCTCGGATCGCACCCTCACCGACGCCGAGGTCGCCGAGATCGTCGAACGTCTCGCGAGACGGCTCGGCGAGATCGACGTGCACGTGCGCTCGGCATGAACAAGACGATCATCGCCCACGACGCGTCGGAAATGGAGGCCGTCGGAGAGGAGCTGGCTTCCCGACTTCGCGACGGTCAGCTGGTGTCTCTCGTCGGCCCGCTCGGGTCGGGGAAGACGACGTTCGTGAAGGGAATCGCCAAGGGGCTTTTGATCACCGACGTTGTCGTCTCGCCGAGCTACGTGCTCGCTCGCGAGTACAAGGGGCGCCTGGCTCTGCACCACGTGGACGCCTACCGCGTGGGGTCGCTTGCGGAACTGGCCGAGGTGGGCCTCGACGCCTATCTCCCGCCGGATCGCGGCGTCACGGTCGTGGAGTGGCCGGAGCGAATTGATGGCCTGGTCGAAGCGAGCGACGCGCTCGTGGAGATCGAGCTCCTCGACGACGGCTCCCGCCGCGTCCAGCTCCGCATGCGGTAGGCCGTCCTTTTCTGTCAGAAGCCGATCACCGCAGAGGCCGCTAAGAGCGCGGAGGAAAGCCAGATCGTCGACCAGCATCCCAAGGATCTGCGCGGAGGTTCAAGCGTTGCTTGCCCTGTCCAACAGCCGCGATTCCGTCTCTTGCCAGTCTTTTCCTGTGCGTAGCTCCGCGCGCTCTGCGGTGAGATCGGCCCGCTTCCCGTCCGCGGAGGGTCGACAGACAGCGCATCAGGCCGGGCGTGGAGTCTTCGCAACCCCGGAAACCCGTTGTTTCGGCCTTCCCTTGGGGGGCACTCTGCAGTGTCGGATCGTCACGGCTCGGGGGCGCTAGGTTGTGTCCCAGACCCCATCGACGGGCGCGCCGCATGACGGGCACGTGCCGCCGGCGAGGCGGTTCTCCCACACGAAGTACCCCCTGCGTCGGACGACGACGGCGCCACACGACGGGCAGTGGGTTTCTTCTCCCTCGCCGGGGACGTTGCCGATGTAAACGTAGTGAAGCCCGACATCGAGGCCGATGCGGCGCGCTCGCTCAAGCGTCTCCAGCGGCGTCGGAGCGTGCTGGATCATCCGAAACGCTGGGAAGAACCGGCTAACGTGCCACGGAATCGACGGCGAGATCCCCGCGATGGCTTCGGCCGTCCAGCGGAGCGCGTCGTCCGAGTCGTTGAGCCCCGCAATCACGAGGGTCGTGACCTCAACCCACACGCCCTCTTCGTGAACGCGCTCGATGGAGTCGAGGACGGGGCGCACGTTGCCGCCGATCACGCGGTGGTAGAACTCGTCCGAGATGCCCTTGAGGTCGATGTTGATCCCATCCAGCCAGGGGAGGAGGAGGTCGGCGGCGTCGTGCGAGAAGTAGCCGTTCGACACCCAGACGTTGGCGAGGTCGGCGGTCCTCGCGTGCCGCATGACTTCGAGGTAGAACTCGAGCGCGATCGTGGGCTCCGTGTAGGTGTAGGCGATGGATCGGCAACCGGTCCGGACCGCCTCCTCGATGATCTCGTCGGGCTCGGCCGCGTCGCCGACGAGGCGGCCGTCGTGCTGGCGCGGGTACTGCGAGATGAAGTGATTCTGGCAGTTTTGGCACGTGAAGTTGCAGCCGACGGTGGCGATCGAGTAGGCGCGCGACCCCGGGTAGAAGTGAAACATCGGCTTCTTCTCGATCGGGTCGACGTCGCGGGCGACCAGTCGCCCGTAGCTGAGCGCGTAGAGCGTTCCGTCGTCGTTCTCGCGAACGCCGCACAGCCCTCGGGATCCGGGGGCGATCGTGCACCCGTGAGCGCACAGGCGGCAGTGCACCGCGTTGTCTCGACCGTGATCGTAGAGCGTCGCTTCCTTCATCTCCCTGTCACCTCCGCATGCTAGCACAGGGGGGGTGCGTGAGGAAGCGAGGCTACCCGGAGTTCCGGGGTTGTCGTACCATCCGGAGCCATGTCCCTCATCCAAGTCGAGCAGCTCACGAAGGCGTATGGGGTCGATACCCTGTTCGCGCCGTTCTCGGGGCAGATCGCCAGCGGGGACAGGATTGCGTTGATCGGCGACAACGGCGTCGGGAAATCGACCCTCCTCAAGCTCCTCGCGGAGGAGGAACGCCCATCTGGCGGCGTCGTCCGACGGATCGGGCCGGTCCGCGTCGGCTACCTGCCGCAGACGGCACGGCTGCGCGGATCGGGAACGCTTCGGCAGGCGATGGAGGAAGCGTTCGCGCCGCTGCGGGCGATGGAGGCAGAGCTGCGCACCCTTGAGGTCGAGCTGGGCTCCGGCGCGTCGCCGGACGCCGTCCATCGCTACGACGACCTGCTCCACCGGTTTGACGCCGAGGGGGGCTATGAGATCGACGCCGCCGTGCGCGCGGCGTTGGCCGGCGTCGGATTCGGCGAGGACGAGCTCGACAAGCCGGTCGAGATTCTGTCCGGAGGGGAGGAGGCGCGAGCGGCCCTCGCCCGCGTCCTTCTCGAGAATCCCGACGTCCTCCTCCTGGACGAGCCGACGAACCACCTCGACTTCGCGGCCCTCGACTGGTTCGAAGAACAGCTCCTCAGCTTCTCGGGCGCTCTGGTCCTCGTCTCCCACGACCGGCACCTCCTCGAGCGCGTCGCGAACCGGACGTGGGAGGTGGCCTTCGGCCAGGTCACGATCTACCGGCTTGGGTACGAGGCGTCGCGCGGGGCGCGCGACGCGGAACGGGAGAAGCTCCTCGAAGCCTTCGTGACGCAGGAAGAGACGATCGAGAAGTACAAGGACTTCATCCGCCGCCACAAAATGGGGCAGAAACACCGCCAGGCAAAGGACCGCGAGAAGAAGCTCGAGCGGATCGAAGAGGCGCGGATCGAGCGGCCGCGCGAGGCCAAGCGGATCTCGCTCCGAATCCGTGCGGGGACGGCGAGTGGGAAGCGCGTCCTGTCATTGTCCGACCTCGCGGTCGGTTTCGACCGGCCGCTCATCGAGTGCGGCGACGTCGAGCTCTACCGCGGGGAGAAGGTTGCCGTCGTAGGGCCGAACGGGTGCGGAAAGACGTCGCTTCTGCGCACGATCACCGGCGAGTTGGTGCCCCTTCGAGGGGCGGCGGAGCTTGGCCACGGCGTGCGGGTCGCCGTGTACTCGCAGACGCAAGAAGGGCTCCACGGCGACCGAACCGTCCTCGAGACGATCCTCGGCAGGAGTTCGCTCACGATCAGTGAAGCCCGCGGCCTGCTCGGAGCCTTCCTCTTCTCGGGCGACGAGGTCGAGAAGAAGGCGAAGGCCCTCTCGGGCGGCGAGCGAAGTCGGATCGCCCTCGCCCTCCTCTCGCTGATGGAGGGGAACCTTCTCTTGCTTGACGAGCCGACGAATCACCTCGACCTCGCGAGCCAGGAGATCCTCGAGCAGGCGCTTCAAGAGTACGACGGCACGGTTCTCCTCGTCTCGCACGACCGCGCCCTTCTGGAGGCCGTCACGACGCAGCTTTGGCGGGTCGAGGACGGCCGGCTGTCGGTTTCGTCGTACGGATATGCCGAGTACCGACGGCGCAGTGAAGAGTCGCGACACGCCGTCGCCGGGAAAGGCCGTCCGGCGGCTTCGTCCGGTGCGTCGGAACGGCGAGGCGAGAAGCCGGATCGGTCGAACGAGGCGTCGGATGTACGCCCGAGGAAGCTCGACAAGTACGAGCAGAAGCGGCTCGACGATGCGCGAACCGCGATCGAGCGTTCGATCGAGGAGCTTGAGAGGCGGCTCGGCGAGATCGAGCGGGACCTTGTGACGGAAAGCGAAGCGGGGAACGGCCAACGAATCGCATCGCTTGGCGTGGAGCACAAGGCCGTGACGGCCGATCTCGAGGCCAACTACCGCGAGTGGGAGGCGCTCGCAACGAAGGCCGAGTAGCGACGGAGGGAAGGGCGAATGGCGGGGATCGAAGAGCGTGTGCGTGAGGTCCTTGGGAGGATTCCCGCTCGCGTGGCGGTGGTGGCCGCCGCGAAGACCCGCACGCCCGACGAGATCCGCAAAGCGCTCGCGGGCGGGATTCGCGCGGTTGGGGAGAACTATGTCCAGGAAGCCGAGGTCGCGCAGAATGCCCTCGGCCGATCCGCCGCGGAGTGGCACCTGATCGGCGCGCTTCAGCGGAACAAGGCGAAAGACGCGGTCCGCCTCTTTGACCTGATCCAGACCGTCGATTCGGTCCGGCTGGCCGAGAAGCTCGACGCCGAAGGCCGGAAGATCGGCCGGGTTGTTTCGATCCTGATCGAGGTCAACAGCGGTCGTGAGCCGCAGAAGGCGGGAGTCCTTCCGGAGGACGTCGAGGCGTTCGCACGCGAGATCGCAGGGTTCTCGTCGATCGAGGTGCGCGGCCTGATGACCCTGGGACCGGCGCTCTGCGCGCCCGGCGCGCTCCGGTTGTTCTTTGCGGAGACGAAACGGAGGTTTGATGAGCTGACGCGGCTCGAGCTTCCGAACGCGCGGATGACGATTCTCTCGATGGGGATGAGCGACTCCTACCGCGAGGCGATCGACGAAGGCGCGTCGATGGTTCGCCTCGGAACGGCCCTTTTCGGACCGCGAAGGGAGGATGGATGAAGATCGGGATTCTGTCGGACACCCACGACAACCTTCCGGCGATCGAGCGGATGGTCGAGCGGTTCAACGCGGAGAAGGTTGATCTGGTGGTCCACGCCGGCGACTTCGTGTCACCGTTCACTGCAGGTCCGCTCGGCAAACTGGTCGCGCCGCTCGTTGGTGTCTTCGGCAACAACGATGGCGACCGCCTCTACCTGGTTCGCCGGTTCGAAGGGTTCGGAACGATCCACGAGGGGTACCATACGTTCGATGTCGACGGTGTGCGTGTCGCTCTCATGCACGAGCCGAGGTCGATCGATGCCTTGGCCGCGAGCGGAGCCTACGACCTCGTTGTCTACGGTCACACGCACAAGGTCGACGTGCGTCCGGGAAGCCCCGGCTCGCTGGCCACAGGCGGCCAACCAGCGGCCGCCGTCGTGAACCCCGGCGAGGCGTGCGGCTGGCTGACAGGACGTTCGACGGCCGTTCTGTTTGACACGCGGACGCGGTCGGCGGAGATCGTCGTCTTCTAGCGGACACGCAATCGCGCCGTTGACGACGTGACGTCCGCCGGGGATACTCCGCCGCGAGGAGCCGAGGGAGAGGACGGGGAACGATGGAACCGCAGAAGGAGAAGACCCCCGAAGACTGTACTTTCGTAGCTTCGGCGCTTGAGCGCTCGGAAGAGCTGCGCCAGGCGAAGGCGTACGACGAGGGGATCCGAATCCTGAACGAGGCTTTGGCACGGGAAATCGACCACGCGGCGATCTACTTCCGACTCGGGAACCTCTACATCGACAAGGGCGACCTCGACCGTGCCGAGCGTGCCTACCGTCGCGTCCTTGAGCTCGATCCGGAGCACGACCGCGCGAAAAACAACCTCGCCGTGGTCTACAAACGGCAAGGCAAATATCACGAGTTCGTGAGGACCTACAAGGACGCGCAGCGCATGGCGCTGCGGCCTCCCGGCAAGAAGGCGCGCCGCCCCGGCGTCTCCGGCTGGCTGCAGGACCACGGGTCCACGATGATCCTCGGCCTCGTGGTCGTCGGCATCATCGCCCTGGTTCTCCTCTTCGTCCGCGGATCGTAGAGAGACCGGGCGTTTCCCTGAAGGGAACGGGTTGGCGATGTACGCCTAGTTCTGGGGCTTTCGCGGGAACGCGACCTTGTAGATCGCGATGGCAACCAAGATGTAGCCCACCCCGTGCAGCAGGATTAGGAGCGCCTCGAGCGATTCGGCCTTCCCCAGAACGGTCGCCAGGTGAGACAAGGCGAACAGCCCGAACGCGAGGCCGATGTACAGCGCGAGGGCATTCCTGACGCGGACCCAGCCGACGATTCCCACGGCACAGATCGCCGCGCTGAGGACAAGGTTGAACGTTGTTACCGGATCCCAATTCATGATTCTGCTACCTCCGCGAAGCCCATTCAGCGTAGGGATTGTCGAACAGTCCGGCAATTCCTCCATCGGGGAAGCTGGGCCGCTCTCTGTCCGAGTTGCTTGTCTCGTCCTGCGAGAATCGGCAGAGCGGGCGGCTCTTGTCGCCGCGGCGCGCCTGGGGAGCTGGGCGTGCACATGGACACCCGGGAGACTGGGTGTGCGCACCTAGAAAGCTGGGTGCGCGCCGAGGAGACTACGCCGGGCGCGGCTGCTGGGAGCCGATGTCGGCGACGCTCACGTCCGGGTGGCGATAGCGCCGTCGGCGTGCCGTGGGGCGGTTCCGGACTTGAATCGCCGCGACAGGGCAGAGGTTGATGCAGGCGAAGCACTGCTCGCAGCGGTGACTCCACTCGGGACGGCCGTCGGAGAGCACGATGTTTCCCTTTGGGCAGGCGCGCACGCACAGGCCGCACGCGGTGCATGCGTCGGAGACCGTGAACCGCTCGTCCTGGCGGCGGCACGTGCGGGCGAACTGCCGCCCCATGATGAGGTGAGCGAGCGCGCCAAGGGACGCAGTGACCCCGACGCCGAGACGCTTCTCACGCCGCGCCACGGCACCGGCAATCTCGTCGATGACGCGGTCCGCCCGTGAGAGGATCTCCTTCTGTTTTGCGGGTGGGGGTAGGTCGAGGATCGCGCTGTAGCTGTCCGGCATCTTGACCGAGAAGGCGGCATCGAGAGGACGTCCTGCTTTTCGGACGAGCCACCTTGCCTGAACTGGCGCCCAGCCAGCGAACCCGCCGGCGGTGAGAACGAGAAAGCTGTACGTCGCGGCCCGGGCGTCAAGGCGTGCGAGGAACTCCTGCACGATCAGCGGCAGTCCCTCGAAGTAGACCGGACAGACGACGCCGACGACACCCTCTGGCCGTGCGACGTTGTCGAACGAGGCGATGGGGACGAGACATGCCCCGTCGAAGGACGCGGCGACCCGCCGAGCGACGGCGAGGGAGTTGCCGGTCCCGGAAAACCAGAAGACGGTGGCAGGGGTGGTCATTCTTTGGTTGCTCCTCGGTTGGACGAAGCTCGGAAGATCTGGCGGCGCTTCGGCGTGGGGAAGACGGTCCCGTAGTGGGCGCGGAGTCGGGCGACGATCTCCGCCGGGGTGCTCTCCGGGCCCGCCAGCTCGCTCAATGGGACGGGTTTCCCGAAGCGGATTCGGATGGGGGTGAGGTCCGGCTTCTCTGCTGGGGAGTGCGGTCTTCCCGCGTAGCGGAAGGAGGCGTAGACGTGGTGGTTCGTGCTTCCTTCCTCGCGCATTGGGACCAGGGCGACTCGGTCGCCGCCGCCCCGGGCCAAGGCGGCCGCGACGACGCCGATGCCCGGGTACCACGGCGTGTCTCGGCGTCCTCCTCCGTTTGGGAAGATGACGACGCACCCACCTCCACGCACGTGGTCGACGCCCTGCATGAGCCTGCGTTGGTTCGCCGACTTCGGCTCCTCGCGAGTCCGTCCTCGCTCCAACAGGCCGGTCAGCCAGTAGGCGATCATCCGCCGCGTGCCACCGCGTCGCCACTCCGTGAGGCGGCGCGGCGCCGACGACTCGAGCGGCAACATGTAGGTCCGAAGTGCGGGGATCAGTCGGCCCACATAGCTTAACATGAAGAATCGTAGGTCCGGTCGGTCGATGGCCGCTCCGAGGAGGAACGGCGTGAACAGCGTCGGGTGATTCCCGTAGACGATGGCGGGCGATCGAGCGAGAACCTCCCGCGTGGCCTCCGGCATTTCGAACTCGTAGGGCAGGCCCAGGCGTTCGGCCGCGGCGCGGCATCCGGTTGAGAGTCCCCACCCGCGGATTCCGCGGTCTACCTCTCCGGCAAACCGGACGATCCCGGACATCGGGTAGAACCGCTCGACCGCCGCGAGGAGGGCGCGGAATCCCCTCGTTCGCCAGCGCACGTCGGCAAACGCCATTTCCAGGGCACCCTCGCCGCCGCGCACGTAGGCCTTGCGGACCCGCCTCAGGGCGCGTCGCGAGGACATGTGGCGGCGAGACGCATGGCGTCGACCAGGGCCGTCTTCAGGAGACGAGCGGCTCTCCCTTCTGCTCAGCGTGAACCACCTCGCGACACCTTACTCGCTCCGGCCGCGGGAGCAAAGTGCAGCGGCCCTCGGCGGACCGAACTTCTAGAAGCCGTACGCGCTTGGATCGAAGCTCCCAAGGTTCGCGGGATCGAACGTGCTTTCCGGCAGGCCGTCCGCGGGCCGGCGCATTCCGGACAGGGTGATCGTCGAGACGTCCCCGGTCTCGAGGTCGCGTCCGACCATCACGTCAGGGATCCGTCGGTCCTCGAACGTGCCGAGGCTCGCCACCACGATCTCCTTCGTCTCGGCGCCCGAGGCGCCGTACCCCTCGAGTCGCAGGAACATGTCCTCTTCTTTGTCGACCCAGAGGAGCATGCGTGCGTAGTCGGTGTCAACGCCGGGTCTCGGAGTCAGTTCGAGAACCCACACGGCGCGCTCCTCGCTTCCAACAGTGAGCGTCTCCTCGCGTAGGATCGCGGCGGTATAGTCGTCGCGCAGGTCGCTCGCCCCGGCGATGTCGGCGTACGTGAGCGTGCTCCCGGCAAAGTTCCCCGACTGGTCTTCGTCCGAGACGAGCTGCTTGGTCAGGCCAAACGATGAGATGTAGAGCCACATCTGGCTCTTCTCGCCCTTCGCCTCGGGCGTCGAGAGGAGGAAGATCATTCCCTCGTCGTCGCCGCCCACGAAGTACATCAGGGCGCGGCTTATCTCATCGGCGTCCGAAGGCTTGCTCGAGTCGATGATCGTCTCCGCCACGACGGCGAGGTTGTAGTCGGTCGTGATGCCCGACGCGTATTGGTTGAGGACGGCGATCGAGAGCAGGATCCCTTCTCCGCTGTCGGCGCCTCCGATGCTGAACGTGTCCTGCATGCGGTTGAGGACGTCGTCTCCGGTGACGGCGAACGCCGCCGTCGCGGCACAGACGACGATCGCGATCGCTGCGGCCGCCTTGAGGGTATGGCGAATGCTATTCATGCAAGTCTCCTTATGTCTTTTTGGTTCTTGATTCCCAGAAACGACGCAGTCGGCTCCACGGGGGAGTCGTCACGAACCGCGGCCGCAGCGTCACGAGGACGGCGGGGACAATCGTCAGCGCGGCCGTGCCGCTTGCCGCCATGGCGAGGCCGAGCAGTCCTCCGAGGCTGCGGAACGCCATGAACTTCGAGACACAGAGGACGAGGAACCCCGCCCCGACGGCGGCGGCGTTGAACAGGATCGCGCGCCCAGCCGAACGGGCCGTCCGCTCCGCGGAACGGACGCAGTCGCCGTCGACGGCCATCTCAGTTCGATAGCGACTGACGAAGTGGATCGCATAGTCGATGCCCGTTCCCATCGTGATGCTCGCGATCGCCGCCGAGGCGATATTGAGGGTGGTCCCCAGGGCCATGACGGCGAAAATGGCCAGCAGCGTGAAGGCAAGCGGGATCAGGCAGACGAGGCCAGCGACGAGCGACCCCATGATGACGGCGACGATCAGGTAGACGACGATCGCCGACGAGTAGATGTTCGAGATCAGGCTTCGGATGAGCTGCCGCGACATCGAGTCGAAGAGCTGCGTCGGTCCAACCATCTCTGCTTTTGCATCGCCGGTGAAGTGCTCGCCGAGGTAGGTACGAATGTCGCGGACAAGCTTCGCCTTCGTCTCGCCGTCGGCGCGGGGGTAGTAGCCGGCGATCTCCCCGGCCGAGAAGTCGGGGAGGGCGACCGTCCCAAAGTCGCCACCCTGGAACGAGAACAGGGCGAGAAGCTGCGAGACCTGCTTTCGTTCCGACGGGATGGCGTAGAACGCGGGGTCGTCGGCGTGGAAGCGGAGGTCCAACTCCCGCACGAGGTCGGTGATCGACGACGTCTTCCGGACGCCGAGCGTGCGGAGGTACGCCTCAAGATCGAGCATCTTTCCAAGGAGCTCCGGGTCCTTGAGCCCGTCCCTCTGTCCGGTGTCGATCTCAATCATGAGCTGCTCGCTCCCCGAGAAGTGCTGGTCGAAGTCGGTCATGCCGAGGATCGCCGGATGCTCTTTGCCGAGGAATGCGGCCATCGACGAATCCGTCTTCAAGAGGGGGACCGCGATCGCAAGCCCCGCGATAACAATCGCGATGACGAGGAGGAACCAGCGAGGGCGTCGCGCGACCCCGCCCACCACGGTGCCGAGCGTCCGCGCCAGTCGTCCGTTCGTGCCGTGGTCCGCTGCCGTCTTCAGCCGGAGCTTCGGCGCAGGCAGGACCGCGAGGAGAGCCGGGACCACGAGGAGGGCGAGGACGAGGGCGAGCGCGACCCCGATGGCGGCGATGCCCCCGAACTCCTTGAACAGGGGCATATAGCAGGTGAGGAGAGACAGGAAGCCGCCGACCGTGGTCAAACCGGCCATGACGACGGCGCCGCTGATCGCGGTTGCCGATTCGATGACCGCTTCGCGGCGGGGCTTCCCGAGGGCGATCTCCTCGTCGTATCGGTGCATGACGTGGATTCCGTACGCAATCCCGATCGCGAGCAGGAGGACCGGCAAGATGAAGGTCATGATCGAGACCTTGATCCCGAGGATTCCCAGCGGTCCGAAAAGCCACACGACGGAGAGCCCGACGACGAGGAGCGGGATCCAGACCCCGCGAACGGTCCGCGACGTCAGGAAGAGAACACCGCACATCACGGCGAGGATGATCGGGATGAGGACCACGAGGTCGCGCTGAATCGATTCCGTGAGCGACAGCATCATGTACGGCTCGCCGGAGATCGAGAACCGCTCCGGCGGCGTGCCGACTTCGTTCATGACCTCTCGAACCGCTCTGGTGACCTCGAACTCGGAGGCGTCCCGCTCCATGCGGATGAGGATCGCGGCCGCCGATCCATCCTCGGCGATGAGGAGTCCTCGGATCGACTCCATCGACATGATCCGCTCGCGGTACTCCGCGATGCCTTCCGGCGTCGCGGGAGCTCGGCCGTCGGGCGCCGCCGGACCCACGTCGAGCGCGGTCTCCGAGCTCGTGATCACGTCTTGGCTGAGCGGCCCTTGGACCTCCTCGACGCCGGGGATCTCGGCAAAGCGTGCCTCCAACTGCTCCATTTTCGCGAGGGTCGCTGCGTTGAAGATGCCGTCCGGCGCGATGACGGCAACCATCAACAGGGTCTGCGAGCCGTAGCGGTCCTCGGCGTTCTTCATCAGGATGTACGCCGGGTCCTTGGGGTCCATGTAGCTGGCGAAATCGACGTTCGTCTGGAGTGAGAAGAGGGGGATGACGAGCGCGATCGTCAGCAGTCCGACGGCCCCAATGATCCACCACGCGTGGTCGACGATCCAAGCAAAGATGCGACGTATCACCGAAGCCACCCCTCCCGAACGTAGCAGGACGCCATGAGGGCCGCCCAGAGGTCGTCGAGCGGATCGACGCCGGACGCGATCCCGGCGAACGCGCGGTCGATTCCCGCGCGCAGAAGCTCGATCGCCTGCGCGGTGAGCGGGGTCTCGCGGGGGTTCCCCGCCACGAGGATCCAGATCCGGGATGCCGACCCGTCGTC
Source organism: Thermotogota bacterium (assembly GCA_039679545.1). Lineage (GTDB taxonomy): Bacteria > Bipolaricaulota > Bipolaricaulia > UBA7950 > UBA9294 > JAPLGD01. Next base: position 67,379 of record JBDKUT010000163.1, on the reverse strand, counting down.
GATGCCGCGTGGTACGATCAAGATCAGGTCGTACGGCGTCTCCGGGCGAGATCGGTCTCGCAGCGGGTCGACGAACGGGCCCAGATCGTCGGCGAGGATGATGGCGACGTCCGCGACGCCGCTTTGTCGGATGCCACCGGCTAATCCCACCACGCGCAGCGTCGACGCAAGCGTCTTCGTCCCGTCGACCACGAGAACGCGGTACGGCGACGCGGACGAGGAATCGGCGACCGCGGCGAAGCTCCCCCCGACGACGAGGCCAAGGAAGAGCGCAACGAGGATCGAGCGCTTCATCTTCATGCGGGCTCCTTTCGAACGCTCGCCCACATGAACTGAGCGAGCTCTCGGGTCACACGGCCCAGCGCATCCTTCGGCAGGTCCTCCGCGTACACCGTGAGGTAGAGCGGCAGGGCCTCTTGCAGCGCGAGCATCGCACACGCCGCAATCCGGACGTCGAGCACGCGCATCTCGCCGAGGACCTTCCCGCGCTTGAGCAGGGTGGCGATGCGGTCGAGCAGGTAGCGCTGGAACTCGAGCATTCGCTCGTCGCCGTCGCTCAGTGCGAGGAGCGAGCGACGGCTGAGGACACGCATCAGATCGGGCTCCTCGCGGAACAGGTCGATCTGCTTCTTGACGAACGCGCTCAGGATGTCGGGCACGGAAAGGGCCGAATCGAGGAGGCCGTCGACGAAGTCGAGCATCCCATCGATGTAGCGGCGGAAGACGGCGATCAGGATTTCCTCCTTGCTCGCGTAGTAGAGGTAGATCGTCCCCTTGGCGATCCCCGCCTCCTGTGCGATCTCGGCCACCGTCGTTCCGTGAAAGCCGCGCCGTGCGAACACGGCGAGCGCCGCTTTGCGGATCTGATCCTTCTTGCCGTCGTCCACGTGGCTCCTTAGCTGCTACTGACTGACTGGTCAGTCATTCTACAGGCGATCGGCGCTCTGTCAAGAGGTCGCGCCATGGGAGTTGGGAAGAAGGTTCTTGCTCTACGCGGAAGCGAGGTTCCCCAGCCAGCGGGACGCGAGCGTGAGGATGCGTGTCGTCCAGTCGACGGCGCGTGCGTCCTTGGCCCGCCATGTCGCCGAAAGGGGAAGAGCCGATGCGAACGACGCGCGAGGGCCAAGGTCCCACAACCCGTCGCTGCGCCGGTTGGCTTCAAGTGCGTCGAGGATCGGCCCCACGGCGGCGTGCGTCGAGAGGCTCGCCAGGATCTCGTGCGTCCAGATCCACCGCTCGATGAAACCGCTTGTCGCGCGGCCGGACGGAGGAACAGCAGGAGGAGTCTCGAAGTAGCCAAGCCCCTTCGGGTGGTTCCACAGCCAGCGGTAGAGGGCCGCGCGCACGTGGGGATCCATCCGGTCGCCGCGGGAGGCGAGCAGGGTTACGGCGTAGCGATTCTCGAGTGTCAGGTAGGTTCCGCGAACTGAGGCGCCGGTGAGGTCGCGATGCGCGGCTGCCTCGGCGTCCGGATTGTAGATTCCGCCTGCCAAGGTGCGCCGGGCGATCTCGTGCCACAGAGCCCAGACCGGGTCGAGCGCCGGGTGCTCGGAGTCGACGAGGGCAAGCGTGGACGCCGCGAAGAGGGCCACGCCGGTCGGCCAGCGGTCGTTTCGTTCCGGAGGGTCGCTCGGTGCCGCGAGCCCCGTGACGACAGCGGCGAGATGGTCAGCGGCGCTCCGAAGCATCGGATGGTCTCTGTCGACGCCGAGCGCGACCGCCCGCTCGACGGCCCACTCGGTCGTCGGAACGGCAGCGGCGGCGTGGGTGTCGCGAGAGTGAAGTCGGCCCCAGCTTCCGTCGTCGCGTTGCTCCGAGACCAAGAGTAGAACGTGAGGTGAATCGTCGAGCCCCTCGCGGGCACTTCGGAGTCGCGAGTCGTCGATCGGCGCGTCGAGGACGTCGCGCAGGAGCCGGACCCGCACCGGCGGGTCCGGCTCCCGGCGCAGCACCTGCACCGCAATGGCTCGGAGATCGTCCCGCGCTAACATGGCGCAATCGTACTACGGATCCAGTGGAATGGTAGATGCGCCAGGCTCGCGCTACGGTGTTGTCACTCAGTGGTAGTATATGACATGAAGTAGACGTATAGTGATGACCAAGGAGGTGCAGTCATGTACAGAAAGGCTATCGTGTGGTGCATAGTGCTCTGCAGCACCCTGGTTGTCAGCGTCAGCTGTGTGGGAAGACCAGCTGAGCCGGAACCACCTCGCGTTACACCAGGAGCGGCGGCCAGCACTGCACTGTCGGCAATCTCCGTCGGCTTTGCCATTGCCGAGGGGGCGACAACAGGGTTGACGGCACTTGGCGCGGCGGCCCTGACGTCCGGGGTAGCAGGCCTTGTAGTCACGGGGGCCGAGATCGGGCTATCGTTCGCTGTGTACTACGTGATAGGGCCAGCGCTGAGTGCCGAGCTGCAGCTTGTGATGACGCCCGACGGGACGCTCGACGTGGCGAAGGCTCTGCAGTATCAGCCGCCTATGACCCGAACCGCGAACAAACTGAAAAGCATACTCGGTGCACTACAGCTGCTCGACTACGTGGACTCGTTGGGGAGCAAGCTGGAACCGCCGTTGAAGGGCAGCTATCAGCCACTTCATCGGTACGGAGATGGCTTCGATCCGCAGTGGGGGCAGGATGACCTCTGGTGCATCGGCGGAGCAAGGGGGAAGTAGACCCTGCCGATGGGCACCGCAGCGTAGTTGACTTCGGGTAGCGGGTCCAGAAGTCACGGCTTGACGCACGAGGCGCACGGACGAGGATCGTCCGGCGACGCGACGAGGACGTCGCGCGGGATCCGGACCCGCGCCGGCGGATCCGGCTCCCGCGCCGCCCGTATATCGCAACGGCTCGAAGATCGTCCTTCCGCAATCGGCTACTCGTACCGAAGTGCGTCCACCACCGGCATCCGAGCGCCGCGCCGTGCCGGCCACCAACCGGCCACGACGCCAAGTGCGAAGGCCCCTAGAAGCGTCATGGCGACGACGATAGGGCTGATGACGAGCGGTACGCTGACGTCGAACATCGCGCGGACAATCCACGTCGCAGCAGCGCCGAGCCCGATGCCCGCCAGCGCCCCGATGATTCCGCCGGCTAGGCCCATCAGGCCTGACTCAATGAGAAAGACTGCCAGGACGTGGCGATTCTTCGCGCCGACGGCCTTCATGATTCCGATTTCCTTCGTCCGCTCGAGCACAGAGGTGAACATCGTGTTCATAACCCCGATGCCGCCGACGAGGAGGGAGATGCCAGCGATTCCAGCGAACAAGCCACTGATGACTGCCGTGACCATGCCGATGGTCTTCGAAATGTCGGTGAAGGTCATTGCGGACACCTTCGATCCGCGCGCCTTCATCGCTGCCTCCACGCGGTCCGCAACCTCGTCGACATCCCGCTCCGGTTCGGTGCGAACGAGCGTGAAGACAACGTCGTTCGACTCGGGCCACAGCATGTCCATGGAGTCGTAGGGGACGTAGACCGTATCGAGACTCGGACCAGTGCTAAACCCGAATCCGCTCCCTTGCTCTTCCTTCTGCTCGGTCAGAACCCCGACCACTGTGACCGTGATCTCTGCGCTCTTGTCGCCCGCAATGATGATCTGGTCGCCGACCTTCGCCTTCAGGCGCTCCGCAATCTCCTTCCCGAGCAACGCGGTGTGAGTGTCGCCTGGCTCAATCCCTCGGCCGCCTTCTTCGATGACGATATCTCCGAGGAAGGACTTGAACTCCGTCGACATCTCAGGCGTCAATCCCATCACAGGCAGGAATCCCTGCTGGCTCTGGCCGCTCTCGCCGGGCGGCCCTTGGAGGAACCCGGTCCGTTGTCGGATGGCGGCGACGGTCTTCACTCCGTCTACGCGCCGCAACTCCTCGATATCGAGCGCGAACCCCTTCAGGTCGCTAGAGTGATTCCTGGACGTCATGAGATCCTCATGGATCAACATAAAGGTGTCAACACCAAACACCTTCGAGACCTGATCGTTGATCGCTTTTTCAACGCCGAGACTAAAGGTGAGCAAGGCTACGACCGCCATGATGCCGATGAAGACGCCAACCACGGAGAGGGCGCTTCGCAGCTTCCGATGCGTGATGCTCTGCACGGCGAGCAGGAGAAAATCCCTAAACATGGCGCGCCTCCTCGACGACGCGACCGTCGCGCAGCCGGACGATGCGGTCCGCGATCGCGGCGGCGTCGGGGTCGTGGGTGATGAGGATCATCGTCTTCCCCTCGTCCTCGCATAGCTGCTTCAGGAGTTGTAGGATCGTTGCACCGGTCTCCGAGTCGAGGTTCCCCGTGGGCTCGTCGGCGAGGAGGATTTCCGGGTCGTTGGCCAGCGCGCGGGCGATGGCGACTCGTTGGCGCTCGCCCCCCGAGAGCTCGTTCGGCCGATGTCCCACGCGCTCGGCGAGCCCGACCTTGGCGAGCAGCGCCCGCGCTCGCTCCGCGCGAGCGCTTCGCCGCGCGCCGAGGAACGTCATCGGGAGCTCGACGTTCTGCTGCGCCGTCAGAGTTTGGATCAGGTTGAACGTCTGGAAGACGAAGCCGACCTTCCTCCCCCGAAGCGTCACCAGCTCGTTCTCGGAGAGGCTGCGGAGGTCCTGTCCCTCCAGCCGTGCCTCCCCGTCGGTCGGGGCATCGAGCGCGCCGAGGATGTGCATCAGCGTGGATTTTCCCGATCCCGACGGGCCCATGATCGCCACGATCTCTCCCTTCTCGATGGAGAGGTTGAGGCCGCGGAGCGCGTTCACGATCGTGCTGCCAAGCGGGTAGTCCTTGGTGACACCCTGAAGATCGAGCAGTGCCATGCCTAGCTCCCGGTCACCGTGTACTCAACGAGCTCAAGCGAGAAGACTTCAACCCATTGACCGTTGCGCAGCTCCTCGACGCGAATGAGGGGCGAGATGTAGACCGGTTTGGACAGGGCGAATGCCACCGTCGTCCGCACGTCTGCGTTATCCGGATCGACGAGGGTCCCCTGCAGGCACCACACTCCGGCGATGGTCGCGCCCACGATGTTGGTGAACGCGCCGCCGCCGGGGAGGAGATACTCCTGACCCTCCTGAAGGCGGTTGCGCTGGTCCATGAGCGCCTGGAGCGACGTGTAGCTCACGTCGTGACCGCTGGCGCTGACGGAGGTCATGCCGCCGATGAATCCGAACGACCCAAGCTCGTCTTCCGTGCCGGTCCCCTCCGTCACCATCCGGACGGTATACGTGCCGTCTCCGTGCACGGTTACGCTGAGCTCGAGCGGCATCGGCTGGGTCATGTCCTCCGTTCGCATCTTGTAGACCATCTTCGTTGTTCCGCTCGGGAACACGCTGAGGTCGGTCTGGGCGAGCGCCGTGCCCGCCACCGCAAGAACCACCGCTACGCAAAGCAAGCCTGCTATCCTTTTCATGTCACTCCTCTCGTTTCCTGACTTCCAGAACCGATGCTACGTAAGTCCCTTGTGCAATTTGTGAAGCCCCTCGGTGCCCTTCATGCGGAGGCCGCGGCTTGGCCGCGGAACTGGCTCATGTAGAGGCGGTAGTAGGCGCCTTGAGCCTGCATGAGCTCCTCGTGTGATCCACGCTCCACGAGCTCTCCTTGGTCGATCATGATCACTTGGTCGGCGCCGCGGATCGTCGAGAGGCGGTGAGCAATCACGAAACTCGTCCGCCCCTTCATCAGCGCGAGCAGCGCTTCCTGGATGCGTACTTCGGTGCGCGTGTCCACACTTGACGTCGCCTCGTCCAGAATGAGAATGCGCGGATCCGCGAGAATCGCCCGCGCGATCGCAATCAGCTGACGCTGCCCCTCGGAGAGGTTCGCGCCCCGCTCCGACAGGATCGTCGAGTAGCCCTTGGGCAGTCGGTGGATGAACCCGTCGGCCCGCGCGAGGGTGGCGGCGGCGATGACTTCCTCGTCCGTCGCATCCGGCCGCCCGTAGCGGATGTTCTCCATCACGCTCTCCGCAAACAGGAACGACTGCTGCAGGACGATTCCGAGGTTGCGGCGCAGGCTGGCGCGCGACGCCTGGCGCACGTCGATTCCGTCGATCTTGATGGAGCCGGAGTCCAAGTCGTAGAACCGCGACAGAAGGTTCACCATCGTCGTCTTGCCGGCACCGGTGGGGCCGACGAGGGCAATCCGCTCTCCGGGTCGCGCGTGCAGGGAGACATCCTTCAGGACGGGCACGCCCGGGACGTACGAGAACGTCACGTGGTCGAAGAGCACATCGCCCTCGATGCGCCCCAATTCCGTCGCGTTCTCGGGATCGGTTTGGTCGGGAGCGGTGTCGATGATGCCGAAGATGCGCTCCGCGCCGGCCACGGCCGCCTGAACTTGGTTGTAGAGATCGCCGAGCATGCGAAGCGGCTCGGCAAATCGGTTCGAGTACCCGATGAACGACGCAATCGTGCCGATGGTGGCCATGCCGACGATCGTCATCCACCCTCCGAGTCCGGCGACGATCGCGATGTTGGCGTTGGAGAGAATGCCCATCAGCGGCATGACGAGGAGGGAGTACGTCATCGCGTGGGTTCCCACCTTGCGCACGGCCTCGTTGGCTGTGTCGAACTTCTGGAGCACCGCGTCCTGCTGCCCGTAGGCCATGACGACCCGTTGGCCGCTGTACGCCTCCTCGAGGATGCCGTTCAGCGCCCCCAGGTTCGCCTGGTAGCCGCGGAACGCCTTGCGGGTCTTCGACCCGACCAGTCCGACGAGTCCCACCATCAACGGGAACGCCACGAGGGTTCCGAGCGCGAGGAGCGGGTTCAGGACGAACATGATGACGAGCACTCCGACCAGGGTCAGGATTCCAGAGAAGAGCTGTGTGACGTTCTGCGACAGGACTCGACTCACGGCATCCATGTCGTTCGTAAGGCGGCTCATCAACTCGCCCGACGTCCGTGAGTCGAAGAAGCGGAGCGACAGGGTCTGCATGTGGTCGAACAGCTCCGCGCGGAGCGCGCGCATCATCTTCTGCGCCACGCCTGCGACGATCCACCCTTGGGCGGCGCTCGCGACCCACGACACGACGTAGACGCCGATCATGGTGAGGATGATCCGGAACAGGACGTCGATCCCGGCTTGGCCCATGGCGATCTTGATGATGGCGTCGACGCCTTTCCCCAAGAGGTACGGGCCGGCGAGTCCCATGCCGGTGCTCACCGCGGCGAGGACGATGACGACGACGAGAGCCGCTCGGTAGGGCGCGGCGTACCGCACCAGCCTGCTCAGGGTTCCACGCACGTTCTTCGCGCGCTCGACGGCCATCATTCCGTGGCCGCGAGGTCCGGGGCCGGGGCCCGGCATGTGGGGTCTGGAGATTTGCTGGGTGCGAGCGTCAGCCATGCCGCACCTCCCCCGCCGATGTCGACCGATCAGCGTCGACCGCCGGCGATCGCCGGCCTTCCCCCAACTGCGAGTTGTAGATCTCACGGTACACGGGGCTTGTCTCCATCAACTCGCGGTGGGTGCCCGCGGCGGTGATTCTCCCGCCGTCGAGAACAAGGATCTTGTCAGCCAGGAGCACGGTGGAAATTCGCTGTGCGACGATGAATCGAGTCGTCGCGTGCTCCGACTCCGAGACGAGGCGATCGAGGGCATCCTGGAGCTTCACCTCGGTTTCGATGTCCACCGCGCTCGTCGAGTCGTCGAGGATGAGGACCTTAGGGCGCACGACGAGCGCGCGGGCGATGGCCAGGCGTTGCCGCTGCCCGCCGGAGAGCGTCGTCCCCCGCTCTCCGATGACGGTGTCGTAGCCGTTCGGCAAGGAGGCGATGAACTCCGCTGCCTGGGCGGCGGCGGCGGCGGCCTCGATCTCCATCTGCGATGCGTCGGGGCGCCCGTAGCAGATGTTGTCTCGGATGGTACCGCTGAACAGGACGGCTTCCTGCAGTGCGATGCCGATGTGCGACCGCAGCGACGTGATCGTCAGGTCGCGGACGTCGACTCCGTCGAACGTTACCCGTCCGGCGGTCACGTCGTAGAACCGGGGGATGAGGTGGATGAGCGTCGACTTGCCTGACCCGGTGGCGCCGAGAATCGCCACGGTCTCGCCCGGCTCGGCGACGAAGCTGACGTCGCGGAGGACGGAATCAGCGCCGTTGCCGCCGTAGGCGAACGACACGTTCTCGAAGGCGATCCGGCCGCGCGGAGCTGTGAGAGTCTTCGCTCCGGGCCGCTCCTTGACCTCGGGCTCGCCGTCGAGGACCTCGAGGATCCGGCTGGCCGAGGCGTCGGCGGCGGCCAGCGGGGCCACCATTCCGGCGAGCATGAGGAGCGGGAAGAGGGCCATCGACAGGTAGTTAACGGAGGCGACGACCTGTCCAACCGTCATGCGGCCCTCGAGCGTCATCGACCCGCCGAACCACAGGGCCACGATCACGGCCGCGTTCATGACCACCATCATGAGCGGCATGAGGAGCGCGAGCACGCGGAACACGCGGATCGACTGCGCCGTCAGCGCCTCGTTCGCCGACCCGAAACGCTCGATTTCCTGATCCTCCCGGACAAACGCCTTGACGACGCGGACGCCGGCCAGGTTCTCCTGAAGGACCGTGTTCAAGCGGTCGAGCCGCTTCTGCACGGCGAGGAACATCTTCGTCGCCGGGCCGGTGAAAACGACCATGAACAGGATGATGACGGGGAAGAAGGCAAGCACAATCCACCCGAGTTCGATGCTTGTGGCGAACAGGAATCCGATGGCGCCGAGCATCCAGACCGGCGCGCGGGTGAGGATGCGGAGCGACATCTGGACGATCATCTGAACGAAGTTGACGTCGCTCGTCGAGCGAACGACGAGTTGCCCCGTCTGGAGCCGGTCGAGGTTCCCGAACGAGAACTGCTGAACCCTCCGCAGCAGCGCGCTGCGGACATCGGCCGCGAAGCTCTGTCCAACCTGGACGGAGAGCGCGTTGTTGACGATGGCGAACAGGGCGCTCGCGAGCGCCGTGCCGAGCATGATGAGTGCCGTGGTCCAGACGACGTGGAGGTTCTGGTGTCCGATGCCCTGATCGATGATCCGCTGCGACAACCGCGGGATGGCGAGATCGGCCGCCACCATGCCCAGCAGGAGGGCAAGCGCGCCGAGCGCCTTCCACTTGTACGGCCCCACGAACCGGTACAGCCGCATGAGGGACTTCACGAACCTTCCTCCTGGTCGTCATCGCCGGGGAGCCAACCGAACCGGTGCTGGTGGAGCGGTGCCATGTGCCGTCGGAACTCCGCATGGACTTTCATCAGGAGCTTCCGCAGAGCATCGCGCTCGTCGGCCGAGAGCGCCCCTGCAACCTCCGCGTCGAGATCACGGAACACGCTCGATGCCTGCCGGCGGAGCGCTCGTGCCTTGTCCGTCATGTAGACCCTCGAGATGCGTTGATCGTCCGGGTCGGTTCGGCGCTCCACCCAGCCGTCGCGCTCCATGCGTTGGAGCATCGGCGTGACCGCCGCCGGCGTAACGTGGACTCTTCTCGCGAGTTCGTTCTGTGCCAGCCCGTCGTGGTGCCACAGGCAGAACAGGGCGAAGGCCTGAGCGCGGTGAAGGCCGATCTGCTTCATCTGGATGCGGAGTCGGTCGCCGGTCAGCCGAGCGACCTCGGTCAGCAGCTGCCCGAGCGTCATCTCTTCTGGCTGTCGTGGGTGGTGGATCATTCGGTTTGCTCCTCAATCATCAACCGGCTAATTGTTAAGTAGCGAACGATATCCTGTCCTCGGGGATCTGTCAAGGGGCGTAGGATGGCGGAGGGGTGTGCGGATTCGAGCATCCTCTTCGCGACTCTCGGGAGGATGGAGGCCGTGGACATCGACGAGTGCTGGAAGCGGGCGGGGGCGTTGTGCCTGGTGGGGTTCGCCGTGTGCGGGATCGGCGTCCTCGGACGGGCACAGACCCCGTGCCCTCCCGCCGACGTTGCGGCGATCCAGGCAGACATCGAGCGTACGGTAGAGGCCTACGCGCTGGCCGTGTCTGACGTTGGGGGAGACGTCGGTTCGCTTCCCGAGGTTGTCGTTCGAAACACCCCGTACTTGGCGCACTTCAGCCCGAAGGCCCAGCGGATCGTGATCCCGTACTGGCCTCCGCAGGAATCCACGGTGAGCTTCTTCCTGACCCTGACAGGCGGAGATGAAGCCGTTGCGAGGGAGCTGTTTGCGGAGCTGTTCCAGTGGTTTCTCGTTGCCCATGAGCTGACGCACTGGCTGCAGACCGTGCAGGGCGCCGAGCTGGACTACTACGACGCCGAGATCTTGGCCAACGACGGCGCGGTTGCATTCTACAACCTGTTCTCGGAGAGCGAAGACCGCTTCCTCCGTTTGGACGCGCTTCTCGCCGCCGCCCTCGAGCGGCTCTCCGATCCGACCCCCGCGTCACTCAATGCGGCTACGTACTTCAACACCTTCTACCCGAGCCTTGCCGGCGACCCGTATCGCTACGGGTACTACCAGTTTCGCTTCATCCGCCAGTCCATCGCTCGCCGGCACGAACTGCAGTTTGCGACGTTCGTCGCAGCGCTGTCATCCCTCGAAAGGGACGCGAACCCGTAGCAGCATGGAAGCCGCCGCGGCTAGAGGACGACCTTGAAGCGGCACTCGTCGCCGCCGGAGACGACCGTCGTGACGCGCTCGACCTTCACCGGACGCCCGATCGCCTGCTCGAAAACCTCGCGGATCCACCCCACGGAGCAGTTGCAGTAGGCGTCTGGGATGTCGGCCGGCGGCATGCCCTTGATCTGGCCGCAATAGCAGCGAGGGTAGACTACGTACACGGCGCCGTCCTCGATTTGGAGCGCTTCGAACACTTCGCCGAGTCGAGCGAGGAACTCGGGAATCCCCCCTGAGCTCTTGTAGATGTTCTTGGCCTTCTGGATCAAGCTCGCCGGGGCGCAGTGGCGGCCGCACGATTCCAGGATGTGCGCGCACGTCGACGCGTCGGTGTTCTTCTCCATCTCGCGAACGACATCGGCAATCCACGCTTGGGTTTTCTTGCTCATCCAGTCCCCCCTTCGTTCGACGTATGGGCCATGGGGCCATTACTCGAAACGCTCGTAGACGAGGAACGACTCGAGGTCCTTCCGCTCCGGCGCCTTGGGCCAGCTTTCGGGAACACCGATCGGCGTGAGGATCACGAACTCGTACCGCTCGGGGATCGAGAATACCTCACGGACGGCAGCCTCGGGCACGCCGTCGGTTCCGTAAATCGTGCCGTAACCCAGCGCGCGGGCCGCGAGCATCAGGTTGGCCGCCGCCAGCGCTCCGTCATGCCGGCTGTAGCTGGCCCACTTCGCTTCCTTGTCGACGAGAATCGTGACGAGCACGGGGGCGGAGAGGCAACCGGCGACGTACTCCGTCTGCGTCTTCCGTTGTTCCTCGATCTGCTCCGCGTTCATCCCGAGCTTTGTGTGGCAGTAGTCGAGCGTGATCCGCACCGCGACGTCGCGCAGCTCGTCCATCCGTTTTCGATCGCGCACGACGAGGAACTTCCACGGCTGCTCGTTCCCCGAACTGGGCGCGTAGCGGGCCGCATCGAGGATTCGTCGCACGTCCTCCTCCGGAACCGGAGCGTCCGTATACCGGCGCACGGTCCTTCGCGCTTCAATGACCTGGCGAAGGGCGTCGTAGTTCTTCTTCGACATCGGCTCTCCTACACGCGGTCTCGGGTGATCGACTCGTGCATCTGAAACACAGCCATCAGGATCTCGCAGACGACGCGGACGATGACGGGGCCGACGAAGAGGATGATGAGGCCGTCCACGATTCCCATCGCCTGGTGGTAGACGCTGGCCGTCGCCATCATTGTGATCCCCCTGAGGACGCAAACCCCGATGCCGATCCAGAAAAGAACGTGGATCAGCTCGGGCGTGAAGAACTTCCGAAACGACAGGAACCCATGCATGTGCCCCTCCTTGTTGGACTCCCGTATGCTCCCATCGCGTACGATATCGCGCTCTCGAAGGATCGCCAAGCGGCACCAGGGCCGCGGGGCGGAGGGACGCTGTCGAGACGTCAAGCCGCCACTTTGGGCAGAGGCGCCGTCGAGAAGGAGGACGCGTGAAGGTTCTGGTTCTGTATGGCAGCGCCCGCAAGGGTGGGGATACGGACACTCTGGCCGAACGCTTTCTGGCGGGGATGGCCGAAGAAGGTTGCCACGAGGTCTGCCACTTCCATGCGATTGACATGAACATCGCTCATTGCCGGGGAGCCGCATGCATGGCGTGCGGCGGCGACGGCGGTACGGCGGGGTGCATCGTGCAGGACGACATGCAGGCCGTGTATCCCGCGTTGCGGGAGGCCAACGTCGTCGTCGTCGCTACGCCGATGTTCTGGGGGTACATGACGTCGCAGCTGAAGACGCTCTTCGACCGGCTGGAGTCGGTCGTGTCTCCGACATACTTCGGAGGGAAGGATTTCGTTCTCCTCATCGGGTACCGCCACTACTACGGGTCGATGGTCGAGTGGCTGAACCGGATCACCCGTGCCTTTGGGAGTCGATGCCATTCGATCGTCTGCCAGACCTACGATCCTGAGGCCGACCGCGACATCCCGATCCTCGAGACTCCCGAGCGGCTCGAGGAGGCGTTCTTGCTGGGGCGGCAGATCGCCGCGGGCCGCTCGTCCTAGACGGCGAACACGACGAGGAACACGCCGGCCACGGCGAACGCGAGCCCGGCCATCGCTCGGCGTGTCGGCCGCTCGCGCAGGAACACAACGGAGTACGCGAACGCGAAGATCATCGTCGCGCCGCGCACCGGGGAGAGGACGCTGGCCGGCGCCTGGGTGAGAGCGACGAGCCAGAGAATCCATCCGAGGAACGCGCCGCCGACGGCGGAAAGCAGTACGAAGCGGAGCCCGCGGCGATCAGCCCGGCGTGGGACACGACGCCGCAGGAGCGGCATGAGCGCGAGCAGGCCGAGGACGCCGGCGACGGCGAAGACGAAGAGCAGCGCCGACGGGGAAAGGCCTCCTTCCAGGGCGAGCTTCGACGGGACGGTTTCGGCGAATCCCCAGAGGATCCCCGCCGAGAGGGCCAGGAAGGTTCCGAACGGATCCGACGGCCTCCCGCTCACGATGTCCCGCTCCGTCAGGAACCACGCGCCGATAACCACCAACCCCGCTGCCACGACGACGCCCCACCGCAGCGGCTCGCCAAGGAACAAGACGGAGGCAAGGACACCCCAGAAGGGCGCTGTGTTGGAGAGGGTCGTCGCCCGGTACGCCGACGTTCGCTCGAGGGCCGTGACATAGAGGATCCCGCCGGCGGCGGCGTCGAGAATGCCGGCGAGAGATGCCATGGCCGCGGGTTTCCACCCCGGGAATGCGAGTCGTCCGCTGATCCCGGCGTAGAGGAGTGCGAGCAGCGCAACCAGAACCCAGCGTCCAAGAAGGTACGACAGCCCGTCCCACGACCGCAGGGCCGGCTTCGCCGTCGTCATCCCCAACGCCCACGCCGCGGCGGCACCCACGGCCAGGGGAATCGCCCACGTCGACATCCCAGCCCCCTCACTCGATGACTCTGCGCGGCAACGAACCGGTCGATACTACCGGGTTGCGAACCCGCGGTCACGGACCGTGGCACCGCTTTCCACGCGGTCGTGGGAAAGCTATCATGGCCGACGGCTGCTCAGGAGGAATCCAATGGAACTCGTCAGGATGACGTGGGAGGAGATCGCTGATCTTCCCGCTGATTGCGTGGCTCTCCTTCCGGTCGGCGCCGTTGAACAGCACGGCCCCGCCCTGCCGCTCGGTACCGATGCCGCAATTGCCTCGTACCTCGGGCGCGCTGTGGCGGGCCGAGGCGATCGCCTCCTTCTTCCGGCTCTGACTGTGGGCGTCTCCCACGAACACCGGCAGTTCCCCGGCACCCTCTCCGTGTCTCCGGACCAACTTCGCGACCTCGCGATCTCCTGCGGCCGGTCGCTCGGTGCACACGGGATTCGCCGGCTGGTCTTCGTGAACGGCCACGGCTCGAATGCAGCACCCCTGGCCGAGGCCGTCCTCCGTCTGCGCGAGGAGTCCGTCTACGCGTTCACGTTCAACTGGTGGCTGGCCGTCCCAGAGACGCTTGCCGTGCTCTTCCCGAAGACCGACGCGCACGGAGGTGCGGTCGAGACGAGCGCGATGCTTGTCATCGACCCCGAATCCGTCCGCACGGAGCGTATGGGCGATGCGAGCGCCGATCGCGGCGCTTGCGCGCCGTGGGGAAGGTTCGTCGAAGGGGTGCAAGTCGCGTTTGACGCCGCTGAGTTCTCTGACCTCGGCAACGTCGGAGACCCATCGCTGGCCGACGAGGAGAAGGGGAGGACGATCCTCTCCGAGGCCGCGGAGCGCCTGGATCGGTTCTGCGGCTGGCTCTCGGCGCAGTCGGAAGCTGTGCTCCATCCGCCCGCTTCCTGACCCTGACGGGAGTCGGCTGATCCCGTTTCACAAGGCACGGTGATTCTCTTCAGATAGAGTCCACATTCTCGACACGTCGCCTCCACGAATATGGATATCATGGTCCAATATAGATGGAGACGGATCTTGAGGATGAGAAGCGAGAAGGCAATGCGTTGCTGGCGTGTGACGGCGGTCGGCCTGCTCTTGGTGAGCGCCGCAGGAATCGCGGTGCTGGCGGATGGAGATCTTGTTGAGGCGATCAAGTCGGAGATCGTTCCGGCACTCGGAACTGCCACGGAGTACGGGATTCCGCTGTCCCGGGAGTCCCTCCCGCTTTTCATCGGCTGGTGGTACTCGCTGGTTCCGGCCGCGGAAACGGACCCGCGATACGTCGAGGCGCTGTCGGCGCTTGTCGCTCCGTGCTGTGACGACAATATGACGTTCCATTGCTGCTGCGAGACGGAAGAGGGCCAGGCGTGCAATATCATCCGAAGCGGCAAGGGGCTTGCCGCACACCTCCTCCTCGACCTCAACTTCACGATTGACCAGGTCCGTGAAAGCGTTCTCCAGTGGTTCCACTTCGCTCGCTGGGACTACTATGTTGCCGCGGAGATGGTGGCGCGGGGCATCGACCCGGCCGCTTACGGCCTGACGACCGAAGGCTCGTGCTATCGTAGCCTTTGCTCGACTCCGATCAGCCAGGGAGGATGCGGCGGCATGCAAGAACTCATCGAACCATCGATCACCGCTTCAGGAAACTGAGCGCCCTCGCCGCATCAGCCGCGAAACGGAGCAAACGAGGGGATGCCGTGGCCGGGGTGGGCCTGTAGGAATTGGTCCACCTCCCGCCGCGTTGGCAACGACGGTTGAGCGCCAGGGCGTGTGGTCGAAAGCGCCGCCGCGGCGTTTGCTGCGCGGATTGCGACAGCGATCGAGTCCCCGCTGGAGAGGAAGACGGCCAAGGCGCCCGCGAACGCGTCGCCCGCCGCCGTCGTGTCGACGGCGTGCACCGGGAACGCTGGAAAGTGGGTCGTTCCCCTGTTCTCGATGAGGTAGCTGCCGTCTGATCCGCACGTACAGATGACGCACTTGACGCCTCGATCGAGCAGGCGTCGACCGCCGGTCTCGATGTCGTCTACGCCCGTCAGCGCAGCCAACTCAGTTCGGTTCGGGGTCATGACGTCGATCCGGGCGAGCGGAAGGTCGGTAACGTCCCGCGCGGGAGCGGGATCGACGATCACCTTTGGGCGATTCGGCGGGAGGCGATCGAGCAGACGGCGGATCGCCTCGGGCGGAACCTCGAACTGAAGCAGAAGCGTGTCGGCAAAGCCGACGTCGGTGATGACCGCGTCGACGTATTCCGCGTCGACGTGATCGTTGGCACCCGCAACGACGACGATCGTGTTCTCGCCTGCGTCGCTGACGAGAATGAGTGCCATCCCCGTCTCGACCCCGTTCATCCGTTGGATCTGCTTTGTGCCGATCCCCTCGGTGCGGAGCCCGGCGAGAAGTTGGTCTCCCGCGGAGTCGGCCCCCGTCTTCCCGTAGAACGTGACGCGGGCCGACATCCGCGCAGCGGCGACCGCCTGGTTCGCCCCCTTGCCTCCCGAATAGTGCGACAACGAGCTGCTCAGGACCGTCTCTCCCGGCCGCGGCAGCGAAACCACACGCGCAACGAGGTCAGCATTGATCGACCCGAGCACGGACACTCTGGCTGGTTGGCTCATGACTGGCCCGCCTCAGCGGCCGAACTTCCTTTCTGCCGCCGCGAACGCACGGTCGAAGATCCCGAGGGCCCGGTCGATGGTCGATCGACGAATCGTGAGCGGCGGGATGAGCTGGAATCGGTTGTGGAAGTACCCGCCCTTCTCGAACACCATCCCCTCGCGGACGCACTCCTTGAGAATGAAGCTGGCTTCATCCGGCGCGGGTTCTCGCGTGTCTCGGTTTCGGACGAGCTCGAGTCCGATGTACATGCCGCGGGCATTGATGTGGCCAATCAGAGGATGCTTCTTCGCGAGCGTCGCGAGTTCGGCCTCGAAGTACGCACCGTGGGCTCGGACCTTGTCGAGGAAGCCGTCCGCTGTGAGGAGATCGAGGGCCTTGTTCCCGGCAGCACAAGCGAGGACATTGCCCGCCTGCGTTGAGACGTGGGCTCCGGGTCCCCACGCCTCGAGGATCTCGGCGCGCGCCACGACGGCCGAGAGCGGCAGGCCACCTCCGAGAGCCTTCGACGTGACGAGCATGTCAGGTTTTACGTCCTCCCAGTCGGTGGCCCAGAGCTTCCCGGTGCGCCCGAGTCCTGTCTGGATCTCGTCGATGATCAGGAGGATTCCGTACTCGTCTGCCAAGCGCCGCAGGAGTTTCAGGTAGCCGGCGGAGGGGAGAATGTACCCGGCGGAACTCTGAAATGGCTCGACGACGAACGCGGCGACGTTGGTGATTCCGCTCTTCACTTCACGGTAGGGGGATTCTTTGCTCTTGAAGTAGTACTCGAAGTAGTCGCGCAGTCGGTCGAGGCACCAGGCCTGGTCGTCTTCGCCGGCCGGCGGGCGTCCAAACGGCGACTGGTATGGATACGGGAACGGGAAGTACCCGATGCCTTCGCAGTGCGGAAGCACCGGGTAGAAGTACGCCCACATGCCGCCCTTGCCCGTCAGGGCCATCGTGCTGTACGTGACGCCGTGGTAGTCGCCGAAGGCGGTCAGGATGAGAGGTCGCCCGGTGTAGAACCGCGCCGCGCGAACCGACAACTCGATGGCGTCCGCTCCGGTGACGCCGAATAAGACGCGCGAGTCACTCCCGGCGATCGGCGAGATCTCCTTCAGGCGCTCGGCGAGCTTGATCCGCTCGGGGTGGGGTAGATCGAAGTAGTGGACGAGCTTCCCGACCTGGTTGCGGATGACCTGGGCGATCTCCTCGTTGCACTGCCCGAGCGAGGAAACCGAGAATCCCGCCAAGAGGTCAACGTACTCTTTGCCGTCGGCGTCGATCAAGAGGTCGTTCTCCGCGCGTTCGACGATCGGCGGAAGGTCGAACAGCGCGAGGCCGACCTGCCCCCACGATTCGGCGGAGAGCCAGCGGCTCGCCCACTCCTTCGAGGCAGGTCCGAATGGGGCTTCCGCGATGCGCCGATCGATCTCGACCTGCGAGATCTGCATCCTCTTACGTTGCGCCAGGTAACCGTCCATCATGTCGTACTCCTTTGTTTTAACGTGGGGCGCCCGCCCCGAAGCGGGTCAGGCGCCCCGTTTCCTCGTTCTCGGGTCGAGGTAGTCTCGAAGGCCGTCTCCGGCGAGGTTGATCGCCAGAACCGTGATGAAGATGGCGAGACCCGGGAACGTGATGAACCACCATGCGGAGAGAAGGTACTTTCGGCCGATGTTGAGCATGGCGCCCCATTCCGCGGTCGGCTCCTGCACGCCCAATCCGATAAAGCTCAGCGACGCCGTCGTCAGGATCGCGTACCCCATGTCGAGCGTCGCCTGAACGATGAGCGGCGACAGCGAGTTCGGAAGGATGTGGGAACGGAGGATCCTCCACGTCGGGACGCCCGTTGCTCGGGCCGCCTCCACGAAGTCCGCCTGCTTGTGCATCAGCGCCTCCGATCGAGCCAGCCGGGCGTACCACGGCCACCAGACGATGGACAGAGCGACGATCGTCGGAACGACGCCGGGGCCGAGGACGACGGCGACGGCCATGGCGAGGATGAGTCCGGGGAACGCGAGAAAGATGTCCGTCGTCCGCATCATGAGTTCGTCCGCCATTCCACCGAAGTAGCCCGCCGTCAGGCCGACGCCCATGCCGAACACGGAGGCACAGGCGACGACCACAACGCTCACCAAGAGCGAGGTCCGCGCACCGTTCACGACGCGACTGAGGATGTCGCGGCCGAGGTCGTCGGTCCCCATCGGGTGCGCCGCCGACGGCGGAAGGAGCTTGTCGTGCATGTTCACGGACTGAGGGTCCTGAAGCGGGAGCACCGGTGCGAGGAGCGCGAGAAGCAGGATGGCGAGCAGGGTCGCCGCTCCGGCGGCGGCGAGCGGCCTCACCGCGATCCATCGTCCGAGCTTCTCCCAGAATGCCTTCATGTCCCCGTTCTCCTAGTAGTGAATTCGTGGGTCGATGACCCCGTACAAGACGTCGACGATCAGGTTGACCCCGGAGTAGACGATCGCCGTGATCAGGGTGACGCCGAGGATTGCCTGGAAGTCGACGAACGTGATGGATTGGACGGCGTACAACCCGATCCCGGGCCAGCTGAAGACCACTTCGATCAGCACGGCTCCGGCCAGGAGCACGCCAACCTGCAGGCCGATGACGGTGAGACTCGGCAAGAGCGCGTTGCGAAGTGCGTGCTTGAGGATGACGACCTTCTCGGCCAGTCCCTTCGAACGAGCCGTTCGGACGTAGTCAAGGGAGAGGATCTCGAGGAGGCTCGATCGCGTCATGCGCGTGATCACGGCCATGGAACTCGCCGCGAGCGCCGTGGCTGGGAGAATGAGGTGGACGAGGCTGTCTCCGAGCGCGGTCCAGTTCCCCGAGAACAGGCTGTCGAGCACGTACAGCCCCGTCGCGTGGGCGGGCGGCGAGAGGTAGAAGCCGAGGCGCCCCGTCGCCGGGAGAATCTGGAGCCAACGGAAGAAGAGGAGCTGCAAGAGCAGGCCGAGCCAGAACGTGGGCATGGACACGGCCGCCGTCGACGCGACGCGGGAGACGTGGTCGATGACCGACTCTCGCTTGACGGCCGAGACGATTCCGAGTGGAATCCCGATGAGAAGACAGAGGATCATGGCGAATGCGGTGAGTTCGACCGTGGCCGGGAAGTACTCGGCCAGGTCGGCGGAGACCGGACGGCGCGTCCGGATCGACTCTCCGAGGTCCCCCCGAACCACGCCAGCGATGTAGTGGCCGTACTGCTGCCACAGCGGGCGGTCGAGGCCGAGCCTTGTTCGGAGTGCTTCGACCTGTTCGGGCCTGGCGCGTACGCCCGCCGCGAGGCGCGCCGGATCTCCGGGAACGACGTGCGAGACAAAGAAGGTCAGCGTCAACACGCCCAGGAGCGTGATGGTCAAGAGCGCCAACCGCTTCACGATGTAGCGAACCATGACCTGCCGATCCAGCAAGGGGGGAGCCCTCTCCTCATCGGAGGAACTCCCCCATCTGAGAGCCGAATCCTACTTCTTGTAGATGTCGTAGAAGTTGAACGATGAGAACGCGGCCGGTTCAAAAACGTAGCCCTGCACGTTGCTGCGCATGCAGACCGTGACCGGAACCGCCGTGATCCAGATGTTGGAAGCACCGGTCAGCAGGAGCGACTGGGCCTCCGCCAGGAGTTGGAGTCTCTTCGTCTCATCGGGTTCCTTCCCCGATGCGTCGAGGATGGCGTTGACCCGCGGATCCGCGAGCCGCGAGAGGTTGTAGCCCGCCGGGGGCGCGTTGTCGCCGTGGTAGAGCGGCACCAGGACGGACGACGGGTCTGGGTAGTCGATGCCCCACCGGTAGTTGGCGAGATCCGGCATCGTCTCGATGTTCGAGACTCGGTCCCAGTGTCCGGCGACCGTGACTTCGGTGACCTTCAAATCGACGCCGATCTTCCGTAGCGTGTCCTGCCACAGAACGCCGACCCGGCGTCCCTCCGGCTCTTCCGTGACCCAGGTGTACTCGAGCGAAAGCCCCTTCGCGTACCCTGCTTCGGCGAGCAGCTGCTTCGCCACGTCGAGGTCGAAGACGTAGTGCGGCAGGCTGTCGTCGTGACCCGGCATGCCGGCCGGAATCTGGCCAATGAGGGGCGTTGTGTACCCGGCAAAGACCTCCATCGCGCTCGCGTAGTCGAACGAGTAGGAGAGCGCTCGGCGCACGCGAACGTCGGCGAGCGGGCCCTTCGTCGTGTTCATCGCGATCATGTTCGTCGTGAACGTGTCGTGGACGCCGATGACGACGCCGGGCTTGCCGTTCAGGCTCGTCAGCTCATCGAGCGGGATCCCGTACGCGATGTCCAGGTCGCCGCTCTCGAGGAGCAGGGCCATCGTCGTCGTGTCGAGGATCTTCCGCAGCACGATGCGGTTCACGTGGTTGCCGGTCCAGCCGCCCCAGTACCCGTCAAAGCGCTCAAACACCATCTGCTGGCCCTCGACCCACTCGACGAGCTTGTACGGGCCGGTTCCGACGATGTGATTTCGGAAGAACGTCTTCCCCATGTCGTCGCCCGCGTTCTGGGTGATGGCGGTGGGGCTGGCGATGCACATGCCCCAATAGGAGCTGAGCACGCGCAGGAATGGGACGAATGGGTACGTCTTCATTGTGAATCGGACGGTCGCGTCATCCACGACATCGATTGCCGCGACGTACGAGGTCAGCATCCACGCCGGACCCTCGTTGATCGTCATGACGCGGTCGTAGGCCGTCTTTACGGCCGCTGCGTTGAACGCCGCGCCGTCGTGGAACGTCACGCCCTTGCGGAGGTGGAACGTGTAGAACTGGCCGTCGTCCGACACGTCCCAGGAGAGAGCCAGCTGCGGCTCGATCTTCCCGGACGCCGTGTTGAAGGTCACGAGCCTTTCGTAAGCGGCCCGGAAGAGCGGTCCGCTTCCAAACGTGTAGTCGATAGCGGGATCCATCGTCGTGACTTCCTCCACAACCCCGACCACCAAGGTGTCGGCGGGGGTGGAGGCGATCGCGGAGACCGCCGAGACGCCGAGCAACGCCACAAGGCAACAAGCAAAACGGGTTCTCATGGTTCAAGCCTCCCTGCACACTTGCCGTAGCCTACGCTCCCGAACTGCCCTTCGACCTTCGATCACCTCGCTTTCGGGTCCGTTCCCCGAGGACGACCCAGTCCTGTATTCCTTTGTGCACACGTCGAGTCGCCGATTACCAAGCTGACGGGGAGACGGGTGTGCTCCTCTGCGCTCTCGTGGGACAGGATGCGGGCGACGAGGGCACGTGCCGCGCACTGCCCGATCTCCAGAAAGGGGACCCGGACCGTGGTGAGCCGCGGCCGCACGAGGGCCGCCCACTGAATGTCGTCGAATCCGGCGACTCCAAGGTCCTCGGGCACTCTTCGCCCCGCAGCCATCGCCGCGTGGAGGACGCCGATCGCCATCAGGTCGTTGCCGGCGACGACGGCGTCCAGGCGCTTTTCCCCCAGAATCTCGGCGCCCAAGGACACCCCGGAGTCGTACGTGAAATCTCCTCGGCGAACCGCCGCCGGAGCGGCGCCGCCTTCGGCGAGGCCTTCCAGAAAGCCTTGGAGCCGGTCCTCGGCCGTACTGACCTCTTGCGGGCCTCCGAGGTACGCGATCCTTCGGTACCCAAGGCTGACGAGGCTCTTCGCCAGGTTGCGGCTGCCTCCGGCGTTGTCGGCCTCGACGTGCGGGATGCCCGGCGCCCGGCGATCCGCCGTGACCACCGGGATGTTCGAGCGGTCCAGCCTCTCCAGACTCGCGCGGTCGGGCTTTCCTACCGGGACCAGGATCACCCCGTCCACGTTCTGCCGAAGGAGGACGCTCATGTACTGCCGCTCCTCGTCCCCGGAGTTGTTGGTGTCGCAGATCAGCGTCGAGTACCCCACCTTGAATCCGGCGGCCTCGACCCCGCGTGCGAGGAGCGAGAAGAACGGATTGGAGATGTCGGGGACGAGGAGGGCCACGACGTGAGTTCTTCGCCGGCGCAGGTCGCGGGCGGCCTTCACCGGCGTGTAGTCGAGGGCCGCCATCGCGTCGACGACGCGCTCCCGCGTGGTGTCGCGCATTTGCGAGGAGTCCTTGTGATTGATCACCCGGGAGACGGTGCTGATCGAAACCCCTGCGCGGAGGGCGACGTCGCGGATCGTGGCTCGCTTCTTCGGCTCTCGTCGATTCATGGAGTGTTTCGGAAGACGTTTGCGCGCTGTTCGGTTCTTCGGGGTATCGTTTTCCGAAATCGTTGCCATTATAGTCAGGACTCACCCCCAGTCAATGCCGACGCAAACCGCTCCGACTAGCCAAAGTCGAGCAGGAGACCTCTCCAGCGTCCGGCTTTCCGGAGATCCTTCACGTGACTTGACAACTCCGCGAGGCGGTTATCAGAAAAGTGCTCGTTCCTGTGGACGTGTCGGTGAACCGTCGCTCTTGTTCGTTTGCCTGGGTTCCCCGGTGTGGAGTCCGCGGCCGTGCGTCTGCTCATCGTGACAGGAAAAGTCGTGATGGCGTCGGCTCACGGCATCGTCTCGAGGCGGCCAAGTCCGAGACCGCTTCCGAGATGGACCCATCGAGCGTCCGCGCCCCGATCAGCCACTGCGGAACGCAGTGAACGAGGGGAGCCCGTGGTTTGGGTGGACGTAGAGGAGCTCGTCCACCTCCCGGCGTGTCGGCCGCGACGGCCTGGTTGGGCTATTCTCCGCCCGGGTAGTGCGACATGACTGAGGGCCATCTCTCCCGGCTGCGGCAGCGAGGCCATGCGTGCGACGAGGCCGGCGTTGGTTGACCCGAGCACGGCACCTTGGCTGGCTGACTTGTGGCGTGGCCCACCTCAGCGGCCGAACGTCTTTCCCGCTGCGGTGAACGCGCGGTCAAAGGCCCGAGTGCCCGGTCGATCGGCGACCGGCGAACTGTGCAGCCGACCTCGGCCCGCATGGCCTGCATCCGCATCCGCTGTGCTAGGCGGCCGTCCAACACGCCGTACTGCTCTTCTCAAGTTGAGGAGCGCCCATTTCGAATGTATATGGGGTTGGACACTATCCACGGGAGAGCGTCCCGCTGGACCTCTACGCGATAGCAGCCGTCCTCTTCAACAGAAAGAAGGAGTGAAGGGCCGCAGACCTCTTCGAGCGTTTCTCCATTCCGGATGACCCTGATTGCTGCTGGTCTGGGGAGTGCGATGGACAAACGCATGCCAGGCTTCCATCCGAACTCATCGCCCATCACCCCTGCAATTGCTCCCGTTCTGTCAACGGCCGCAAAGGTGAAGGAGTCTACTGGGGACTCGTATTCGAAGGCGATATAACCATGACCGTCTCGTAGAGCCGCATAGACAGCTCGTCTGTCATCTGGCAGGCTACCGGTGAATGGATGCTCAAGGAGTACATGCATGCGGAGAGTGCGGAATATCGTTGCGTAAGGCAATAGAGTCACTCTCTCTCCGCCTTGCACGATCTGCTCCGCATGAGCATCAAGCCCAGCAAGGCCTACAACGCGGCGTTCTTGCTGAAGCCGGTCCCATGTTCTCAACACCTCTGCTTTAGGCCGCATCAGCGCACGATACGTCTCGAGCGGTCGCAGCTCCTTCTCTTCCGAGAGGCTCTCATACAATTCCGCCGTGAAGTTCCAGATCTCCATCCCGGTGAAGCCAGTCGCCTTCCAATCAGTCCAGGGGATCGGTGGATCGCCGAGAAGTTTGCTCCCCTGATAGAAGGGATGGGCCATGAAAGCGAGCCCCCCCTGTGCGAGCACTGCGTCGATCGATTGCTGTGGGCTAATTGGCGGAACGATCTCATCGCGGATGTTCAAAGCCAAGAGATGGTTGGCGGGTTGAGTGACTTCCTCTTCTACCAGGACGAGGGTATCGCCGTGCCATCCTTCATGGTGCCTTGGTGCCAGCGTGTTGTGATCCGTAGTAATCAGGTAATCCAGGTGCTCCGCACACGCCGCATCGATGATCTGTTCCATCGAACCCAAGCCATCAGAACACGTAGAGTGGACGTGCACAACACCAGAATAGTCACTCCATCTTGGTTCTGCCATCATGGTCCTCCATTCTCAGTTCCTGACATGGCGCAGTTTCGGGTCCATGAAATCCCGAACGGCATCTCCGAGGAGATTGATCCCGAGCACTGTGATGAAGATGCCTATGCCTGGAAACGTAATTGTCCACCACGCGACCAGAAGATACGATCGTGACTGGTTGATCATTGATCCCCATTCGGGGGTTGGGGGCTGCGCGCCGAGGCCCAGAAAACTCAGAGTCGCTGTCGTAAGGATGGCATACCCCATATCCAACGTCGCCTGCACGAGAGACGAAGCGAGGCAGTTTGGGAGTATGTGGCGGAAGAGGATGCCCCCCCTCGAAACACCAGTAGCACGAGCGGCTTCAACGAATGTGTGCTCCCTAATGGAGAGAGCAGAAGCCCGCACCAGCCGTGCATACCAGGGCCACCAGACAACCGACATCGCCAGAACGGTTGAACGGATTCCGGGACCGAAGGCGAACGCAACAACCATCGCCAGCATCAATGCGGGGAACGCAAGGAAGACATCTGTCACCCGCATGATGAGGTTGTCGACCCAGCCGCCAAAGAAGCCACTGACAGCGCCCAAGAGGACCCCGGCGAGGAACGCGATAGAGACAACCGAAATCGATACGAGCAGTGAGATCCGAGAGCCGTAGATCACCCGAGAAAGGACGTCTCGGCCCAGTTCATCCGTTCCCATGACATGCGCAGCGCACGGAGCGACTAGCCGGATCTTCATGTCCGCTGCCAAAGGATTGTAGGGCGCAATGTGCGGGGCAAGCAGCGCAATGCCCAGCATGAGCACACATATCGATGCTCCCACTACGCCGATTGCATCCTTGGAGATGACCCGCTGGACGCTCATCAGCTTGCGGGCTAGGTAGCAGCTCTTCCTGATCACTCGGCGGACCTCCATTGTGGCGGCGTGACCGTTGCGGGGACTGGGCTTCTCGGTTGGCTATCGGCGATGCGGCGTGCAGGGTCAGGCGCCGCCCGGATGCGCCATGACATGTCGGATTCGCAGCCGGGCAGCACTCGCTGTGTCCCAGTCCGCATGAGGCGCTTCGCGCACCCGAACGCCACGGCCCAGCGTCGGAGCCAGTCATAGTCGAGGATCAGCCACATCGATCCCTCTAGGCCCACGCAACCCCGTTGCAGAAAACACAACAATAGAGGGCGGAGGCCTAGGCGACCGAGAACCGCTGGCCTATGTTTGGCTGGTTGGCTGCCGGTTTTTCGCATGGAGTCAGGCGCGCTAGACATACCTAATACGCGGGTCAATTGACAAGTACAGCAGATCGATCATGAGATTCAGCACTGCATATGCCACCGCGCTGATGATGGTGACCCCGAGAATGGCGTTGAAATCCACAAACGTGATGGCTTTCGCAGCGTAGGAGCCAACACCAGGCCAGGAGAACACGACTTCGATGGGGATAGATCCTGCAAGAAGAGCGCCGATTTGAAGGCCTATCACGGTGGATATTGCCAGGAGAGCGTTCCGAAGCACATGCTTGAGGAGAACGGCCTGTTTCGAGAGCCCCTTCGCCCACGCTGTCTGAACATAGTCAGTACGAAGAACCTCAAGTACGCTGGACCGCGTCATTCGTGTCATGACTGCAAGTGATCCAGCACCTAAGGCCAGCGTGGGCAGAACGAGGTGCTGCAGAGAGTTGACCAGGGCTGCACCGTTCCAAGCCAAGAGACTATCTAGAACGTACAGGCCGGTAGTGTGGCTGGGAGGGGCGACAAAGGGGCTGAGGCGTCCTTGGCAAGGCAGCAGGTTGAGGTTCATGTAGAACACCAGTTGAAGCATCAGGCCAAGCCAGAACGAGGGTATAGAGACAGCGCCAACAGAGAAGGTCCTGACACCGAAGTCGAAGAAGCGTCTTCTTGAGGTGGCCGAAAGGACTCCGAGCGGGATACCGACGCACATGGCAAGCATCACCGCAGAGAACGTCAACTCAAGAGTAGCGGGAAAGTAGGTGAGAAGATCTCTACTCACTGGTTGCTCCGTGCGAACCGAGGTACCCAAGTCGCCTCTCGACAGTCCCCTAAGATACAGCCAATACTGCGTGAGTATGGGCTTGTCGAGGTTCAGTTTTGCCCTAAGGGCTTCGACCTGTTCCGGTCTAGCACGGATCCCGCCGCTGAGTCTGGCGGGATCCGCAGGCAGCACGTGAGATACGAAAAAGGTCAGTGTCACGACCCCAAGGATCACGAGCAGCAGCAGAGCGCATCTCTTCAGGACGTAGATGACGTAGGCCATGATGTCGAATGGGCCCCCTGCGGTGCGCAGGCACCGCAGGGGGAAAGAAGAAACTACTCCTTGTACATGTTATAGAGGTTGAAGGAGCTGAAGTAGCCCGGGTCGTAGACAAACCCCTTGACGGTGTCCTGATAGCAGACAAGCTGCGGTACTGCAACGATGAAGATGGACGGGGCATCGTCCGTGATGTAGCGTTGAACTTCTTGCTCCAGGAGCACTGCCTTTTCTACATTCGCCTCCTGAGAGGCTTGGATGAGGAGCTGATCCACGTAGGGATTGCTGTATCGCCCGATGTTGTACCCGCCTTTGTCAGGTGTGAGATCGCTCTTGTATAGAGGCAGCAGATTGGACAGAGCGTCAGGGTAGTCGACTCCCCACCTCGTGATCGTGAAGTCAGCCGTTGTCTCCGGGCTGGATATTCGGAGCCAACCGCCGGCAGCGTTCACCTCGGTCAGCTTGAGGGTCACTCCGATCGTTGCCAGATCCTGTTGCCAGAGCTCGGCGATTCTTCCACCGGTTGGCTGTTCAGTAACCCACGTGCACTCCAAGGCCAGGCTACCCTCATTGATTCCTGCTTCCGTGAGCAGTTTCTTGGCCAGGGCCAGGTCTTGATGATAGACCTGACTGTTGGGATCAAAACCAGGCAAGGAGGGCGGCAATTGGCCAATCAAGCGCTCCGCGTAGCCGCCATAGGCCTGCAAGGCTCCCTCGTAGGGGAATGAGTACGACATGGCTCGGCGCACTCTGACGTCGTCAAGAGGGGCGCGTGTCGTGTTCATGAAAGCGGCTTCCGTTGTGTAGGTCTCGTATGACTCTGTGACCAAGTGGGGGGCACCCTCGAGGCTTGGTCCTAACTCGGAAACCAGCCCGTACGAGGCGATGTCTATATCAGCGTTTCGAAGCATCATGACCAAGGTCGTAGGGTCAGGGACCACCCGCACGATGACTCGGTCAACATGGTTCCCGTCCCATCCGCGCCAATATGCGTCGAACTTCTCGAACACCATCTGTTGGCCCTTCGTCCAGCTGACGAGTTTGTACGGTCCCGTGCCGCACATATTGTCGTGGAACCAGCCTTGCGCGAGATCGCCCGCTTCCTCATGATCGGCCAAGGCTTTCGGGCTCATGATCGACATACCCCAAGAGGAGGTCAGCACCTTCAAGAAGGGGCCGAACGGAGCCTTCAGAGTAATCTGCACGACGTAGGGTGAGACGACAGCGACTTCCTTGACGTAGTCGCGCAGCATCCATGCCGGTCCCCTGTTGATCTTCATCGTTCGGTCAAACGCGATCTTGACAGATTCCGCGTTGAGGGCTGACCCATCGTGAAACTGCACTCCCTGCCGCACGTTGAAGGTGTAGACCGTGCCGTCCTCCGATATGTCCCAACTGACGGCTAGCTCAGGCTCAACCTTCCCGGTGTGGCTATTGAAGGTGACGAGGCGCTCATACGCAGCTGGGAAGATGGGCCCGCCGGTGAAGCTGTAGTCGATAGATGGGTCCACAAGAGAGATCTCCTGCAAGGTTCCAACGACCAAGGTGTCTGCAGGAGTACTAGCGAGCAGAGGCGTCCCATAGAGCAACAAGGACAGCGCTCCTACGAGAACTGCGACGTACACGCGCTTACGCCTAATGACCACCGCAACCTCCTTTAAATGTATATGACATTATCATCACGTAATGCACCAAGCGCATTGGCTCTGCGACCACCTCCCTTGCTGCACGGGCAGCGTTTTCGTATCGCTCGTGCTTGCGGGGTGTCTCCTGTAATTGTGGATCGCGTGAGTTGATATGCACCCTGGGTCAGACGCGTGAGCGTCGTGTCGTGCACTTGGGAGGAGACACCGTAGTTGATCACTCGGGAGACGTTGCCGATGGATACACTGGCGCGAAGTGCGACGTCGCGGACTGTGGCTCGCTTCCTCGGCTCTCGTCGGTTCATGGGCTGTTTCGGAAAACGTTTTCGCGCTGTTCAGTTCTAAGGTGTATCGTTTTCCGAAATCGTTGCCATTATAATCCGAGGCCGGTCCTCGTCAATACCGCCGCATGTCGCTACAACCCAATGGAATGGAACAGGCGCGCTCGAGGCTCTCACTCCTCGGAGGGCCGGCGTCGCCCACAGAACTGGCTACTCCCACATGTCACGCATCCGCTGCCGTACGTCCGCGTCGACGTCGTAGAACGATCCTCCGTCGTCCCTCTCTTTGGGTGCCGCGAGTGCAACGTTGTCGATCGTGTCGAGCACGTCTGGGGTGAAGAAGCGACAGAGCTGGGCGTAGCCGTGGTCGTCACCGAGCGCGTACCACTTGTGGTAGTAGCGCAGAGGCCACGTGATGTAGAGGTGATCCTTCGCTCGGGTGAGCGCTACGTAGACGAGGCGGCGCTCCTCCTCAATCTCATCCTGCGAGCCGGTCGAGAGGTCGGACGGGAGGAATCCATCGGCGGCGTGGATGAGGTAGACGACGTCCCACTCGCACCCCTTGGCCGAGTGGATCGTCGACAAAACGAGCCAATCCTCGTCCAGGTGGGGGGCTCCGGCGAGATCGCTCGTTGAGGTCGGCGGGTCGAGTTGAACGTCGGCGAGGAACTGGTGTCGTGAGCGGTATCCCCCGGCAATCTGCTCAAGACTGATCAGGTCGCGGACCCGAACA
Source organism: Thermotogota bacterium (assembly GCA_039679545.1). Classification (GTDB taxonomy): domain Bacteria; phylum Bipolaricaulota; class Bipolaricaulia; order UBA7950; family UBA9294; genus JAPLGD01. The sequence goes on along the minus strand of JBDKUT010000163.1, from coordinate 38,398 downwards.
ACCGGGTTCTCATACGTTCTCTCGAACACGGGGTCATAGAAGCGTCGGATCCGCTCAATCTGCGCCTCGGGGTTCTTCGGTCCGAGCGGGACGAGGTCGTCGAAGACATCGGCGAGGTCGGCGAGACCGGCACGCGCGGCGGCAGAGCCGCCGAACGAGCGAACAACACGCGGGTCATTGCCGCTCTGTCCGACGTGCTCGACGACGTGTGACGCCGTTGTCGGACCGACTCCCTCCAGAAGTTCAAGGATGCGGAACCACGCCAGCTCGTCGCGAGGATTCTCAAGCACGCGGAGAAAGGCGAGTAGGTCCTTCACGTGAGCGGCTTCGAGAAAACGGAGCCCGCCGTACTTGTGGTACGGGATGTTCCGCCGCGCGAGCTCGATCTCGAGTGTGTCGGAGAGGTGGGCAGCGCGGAAGAGGATCGCCTGGCGGCGGAGGGGAATGCCTTCCTCGTAGTGCCGAAGCACGGCGTCGACGACGTACTCGTCCTGCTCGGCGGCGTCCTTGCAGGTGACGAGCTTCGGTCGGGTCGTGCTCCGACGTTCCGACCAGAGGTCCTTGACGAATCGTTCGCTTGCCCCGGCGATCAGGCGATTCGCCGTGTCGAGGATCGGGAGGACGGATCGGTAGTTCTGCTCAAGCTTGACGATCGTCGCTCCCGGGAACTGCGCTGGGAAATCGAGCATGTTGCGCACCGTGGCGCCGCGGAACGCATAGATGCTCTGGGCGTCATCGCCGACGACCATGAGGTTGCGGCACGTCTTGCGCATCCCGAAGAGAATCCGCGCCTGCACGATGTTCGTGTCCTGGTACTCGTCCACGAGAACGTGATCGAACCGTCCGCCGATCTCGTCGGCCAGCTGCGGGACGTCGAGCAGAGCCATCCAGTACAGGAGGAGGTCGTCATAATCGAGGACGCTTCGATCCTGCTTGCGGACGACGTACTTCCTGAACAGCGTCCGGAGCTCCTCTTCCCATTCATCGCACCACGGGAAGTCGCGCTCGAGGACGGCCTTGAGGTCGTCACCGGAGTTCACGCAGCGCGAGTAAATGGCGAGACACGTTCCCTTTCGAGGGAATCGCTTTTCCTTCTCGTGGAGGCCCATCTCGTGGCGGATGAAGTGGATCAGGTTCTCTGCATCGCCCTGATCGAGGACGGTGAAGTCACGGGCGATCCCGATAGACGGAGCGTAGAGCCGGAGCAGGCGGTGGGCCATCGAGTGGAACGTGCCTCCCCAGACCCGTCCTGCCGACGAGGCACCGCGAGCGACGATGGTTGACGCGCGCTCAAGCATCTCCTGCGCCGCACGGCGCGTGAACGTGAGGAGGAGAATCCGCCCTGGGTCGACGCCTTGCGAGATCAGGTAGGCGACGCGATAGGCGAGGGTCTTCGTCTTGCCGGTGCCGGCACCCGCCACGACGAGCAGCGGGCCAGCGCCGTGCGTGACGGCGGCGCGCTGTGCGGGATTCAGTTCGTCAAGCCAGGAATCGTGAGCCATCGTCCCCTCGATGGCTACCATAGCCGATCGAGGTTGGGCGCGCCATGGGGAGGGATTGAAGCCGGACGGCCTCGGGAAGACACTCACAAGACCATGCGCTACGCGATCAGTGCCGGCGCGATCGTCGCCCGGGAGGGCGCTCTTCTGGTCGTGCACCACCTGGACAGCCGACAGGACTTCTGGGTCCCCCCCGGCGGGCGGCTTCGCGGCGAGGAGTCGATCTTCGACTGCGCCCGGCGCGAGACGTATGAAGAGACGGGCCTCAACGTCGTGCCCGAGCGCGTCGTCTACATCGAGGAGTTTCTCGAGGGGGACCTCCACTTCTGCAAGTTCTGGATTCTCGCGCGGGCGGCCGAGGGGTCGCCGACCGTCGAGCACCGAGACCCCGACGAAGGCTTTGTCGTCGAAGCGTGCTTCGCGTCCCGCGGCGAAATGGCTGATTGGGTCGTTCATCCGGCGATCCTGAAGGGACTCCTTTGGGACGACCTGCAGCGCGGGTTTCCCAAGACACGATACTTGGGCCTGCAGCGCATCGAGTAGGAGGTTGGCATGTTCGAGCTCCCGGAGGTCATCCATCTGGCGCGGCAACTTGAGGGGACGGTTGTCGGGAGGACGATCGTGCGTGTGGAAGTGCCAGCCGGACGTCCCAAGTTCCTCTTCCTTTCGCCCGACACGCCCGCCTTCGAACGCGCCCTGGCGGGCCGCCGTATCGAGGAGGCAACTTCCCGCGGGCGGTGGATCTTCTGTAGCCTGGATGACGGGCGGACGCTCCTGTTCGGCGAGTTCGGCGGGCGCCTTCTCTTCCACCCCGCGGGGACGCCGATTCCCGCCAAGCGACACTGGATCGCGGAGTTCGACGACGGGTCGCACTTCTCGCTCGCGATCCAAATGTGGGGTTTCCTCGGCGTGCTCACACAGGATGAGATCGTCCGGCATCCCTACGCGGGGACCCTCGCGTTTACGCCGCTCGACGCCGGGTTCACGGAGGCTGCGTTCTTCGAGCGGCTAGATCGCCACGCGGCGGGCCAGGACAAACCGATCAAGGCCTTCTTGACGCACTCGCCGAACGTCGCGGGAATCGGGAATGGGTACCTGCAGGACGTCCTGTTCCGCGCGCGCTTGAGCCCCAAGCGCAAGGTGTCGAGCCTCTCGCCGGAGGAGAGGGCGGCGTTGTACCGCGCGCTTCGCCAGACGCTCCAAGAGGCGGCGAACCTCGGCGGGCGTGACACCGAACGGGATCTCTTCGACGAACCCGGGCGCTACGTGCCCCTCCTCGACGGCCGCGCGGCCGGGCGGCCGTGTCCGACCTGCGGCACTCCGATCGCGAAGACGCAGTACCTCGGCGGGTCCTGTTACGTCTGCCCGCGGTGCCAGACGTGAGGAAGACGCGCGTCCGGCTCGAGACCCGGCGGCTCGTTGTCCGGGACGCCGTGCCTGAGGATGCCGCGTTCATCGCGTCGCTCTGGAGCGATCCTCGAGTGATGCGGTTCGTAGGCTTCCCACACGGAATCCCGACGGCGGCCACAGACGTCCCGCGCCGCATCGAGCGCGGCCGTGGAGATGACGTGCTCCTCATCGCGGAGCTGTGCGTCAACGGAGAACCGGTTGGCCAGTGCATGCTTGGGGAGCCGAGTCCGTCAGGCGTCAGCGAGCCGGACATCAAGCTTCATCCGTCCTTCTGGGGCCGCGGCTACGGCCGCGAGTTGTGGGCGGCGCTTGTTGATCAGGCGTTCTTGCGCACAACGTGCGTCATTGTCCGAGGTACGCCGAACGTGGCGAACATCGCCTCCATCCGGATGCAGGAGTCGGCGGCGATGAAGCGCGTCGGAGAGGGCGTCGCTGGGTTTCCCGCGTTGATGCGGGACTTCACGACGCCCGTTCCGCACTACGTCTACGAGATCTCACGAGCCGAGTGGATGAGGCGAGCCTCCGCGGGGTAGGCCGCGGCCAAGCGGTACGGCGTCAGCCGCGCTGTTCCGCGAGGTAGTTCGAAATCCCCATCTGCGCGATCTGGTCGATCTGGGCCTCAATCCAATCGACGTGGTCCTCCTCGTCGTTCAGGATTTTCTCGAGGAGATCGCGCGTTCCGCCGTCTTCCAGCTCGTCGGCGGAGCGGATGTCGTCGTTGTACGCCTTGACGGCGCCGTGCTCGGCGGCGAGATCGTTCTTGAACTGCGTCTCGACCTTGTCACCGACGTGGATGTCGGCGAGCTTGCTCACCGTCGGCTTCCCCTCGAGGAACAAGATGCGCGCGATGAGCATCTCGGCGTGCTTCATCTCGTCGATCGCCCGCTTCTCGATCACCTCGTGGAGCTTCCCGTACCCCCAATTCGCGCACATCTCCGAATGCAGGATGTACTGGTTCACGGCCGCCAATTCCTCGGCCAGTCGAGCGTTCAGTTTGGCAATGACCTTGGCATTTCCCTTCATCCGCGGCTCCTTTCCTTCGGGTTGTTCCCCCGCGACTATAGCGAGGATCGTGGATCCGTGACGAATCGGAGACTTCCCCTCGAGAGACCCTGCGAGACGGGGCACAGCGCTCGCCGCGAAGGCCGCCGACCGCTGAACCGCTACGTCGCTTTTCGACGACGTACGATGGCCCGCCCGCGCCGCAGGTGCGGCGTCGCGGCCACGTCAGATGGCGAAGGGCCTCGCCACGAAGGAGACATCATGACCGTACGTCCGTTGCGTCTGCCGCGGGACTTGATCCCCGCCGCCGACATGCTTGTCAAGACGTTCCAGTACCCGGAGCACCCGGAATGGGGTGTCCGGTCGGACGAACAGGAACAGCTTGTCGATGGGATACAGCGGATCCGCCGTATCTGGCCGGTCGTCCGAGCGCTTGCGCTCGTCTCTCCCGGGATGCGCGACCTGATCCGGGGCTTCGTGTGGGAGGGCGGCGGAGCGATCTGCGGACTGACGATCGCGCAGCGCGAGGGAACGACGTCCATGTGGTACATCGGAACTGTCGGGGTCCTCCCGGCGTGGCGCGGGCGCGGCGTGGCGCGGCAGCTGCTCGTCGCGACGCTCGACATGATGCGGGCAAGAGGCGGCTCCCGGGTCCGACTCGGCGTGATCGACGGGAACACACCTGCACAGTCCCTCTACCGCTCGCTTGGGTTTGTCGAGTACGGCGGGTCGACCCGGTACTCGCTCACGCCGGCCGGAGGCGTCGACCGGCCACCGTTGCCCGCGGGCTACGTCGAGGAGGCCCTCGCGGAGTTCGACTGGCGTACGCGCTACGAGATGGACAAGCGCGTCGTACCTGCCGGCCTCCAGGAGTTCGAGCCCATCACCCCCGGCCGCTACCGAACACCCTGGCCCATTCGCGTCGTGGCTCCGCTTTTCGAGACCGCGCGGGATCGCGATGTCATCGTTCGGCGCACCCACGATCACGTCATCGTCGCTCGCGCCGGGTGGTCGGTGTCGAAGAAGGGAAAGGGGACGAACTCTATCCGAGCCCGTCTCGACCCAGCGCACGCGGACCTCGCTCCGTACCTTGTGCGCAAGGCGCTCTCCGAGGTTCTCGCGAAGAGCCCGACGCTGCGGGTTGAGATCTTCGTACCTGCGTGGATGCCATCCGTCGCTCGCGAAGCCGAGACACTCGGCTTTGTCCCCCGCACGTCGAACAAGTCGATGGGAATGAAGCTGTAGCTCGAGAATTCGCCTGGACGTTGAGCGACGGCCGATGCGGCCGCTATACTGGAGTGCAGTGATTCAGGGAGGCATTCCGATGACGGAGTAGCTCGATCGCGGCGAACATCCGCGGCTGACGTACAGCCGCGCAATGGACGCGCGTGGGCTGCTTTCCTGTCTCTCTTTTCCCTCTTGTTCGACGGCGTGCCCGCGTGCGTCTCTCTAGAGACGAAGGAGGGCACGTGTCGTCGCTCATCTTCCACAGCGTTTCCTTCGCGTACGTTGGTTCGCCGGACGCGCTCTTCTCGGGGATCGAGGTCGGGGTCGGCTCCGGATGGACAGGTTTCATCGGTGTGAACGGGTGCGGCAAGACGACCCTGCTGCGGCTTGCGTGCGGAGAACTCGTTCCCCGCCGCGGGAGGATCGATGCGCCCGCGGCGCGCGTGTACTGTCCCCAGCGAACCGACGCGCCCATGCCGGAATCGGCGAGCTTCCTCGCTTCGAACGACGCGGAGGCCTTTCGACTGCGCGGCATTCTCGGGATCGACGACGATTGGCTCCGCCGCTGGGACACCCTCTCCGACGGCGAGCGCAAGCGCATGCAGATCGCGACGAGCCTGTGGCTCAAGCCGGACTTGCTCGCCGCCGACGAGCCGACGAACCACCTTGACGCGGCCGGTCGGGAGAGAGTTCTGCAGGCGCTGCGGACGTATCGCGGCATCGGACTTCTGGTCAGCCATGACCGCGACCTGTTGGACGGCCTCTGCGCTCACTCGCTCTTCGTGTCTCCTCCAGGTGTCGAGCTTCGCGCCGGCGGGTACACCGCGGCGATGCGTGCCATCCGGGACGAAGAGAGCGCAGCGCGCGAGGCTCGCAGGAAGCTCCGAAAGGAGTGCGCGAGGCTCGAACGCGAAGTCAAGGCGCGTCGAACCCGCGCGTGGAAGGCGGAGCAGGAGAAGTCTTTGCGTGGCGTCGCGCCCCGAGATCACGACGCGCGGGAGAAGGCGAGGGCCGCACGCGATCACGACCGCGGTTCCGGACAGGGCTTCCGCCAGCTGAAGGGTCGGCTCCGCCAGACGGCGGAACGCGAGTTGGCCCTCTCGCCAACCCCGGTGCGCGATCTCGGGATCGGCCTCCGCAGCCGTCCATCGGACCGCAACGCGGTCGTGCGAGTCGCCGCGGGAAGCCTCGAACTGGGGTCGCCTCGCCGTTTGGAGTTTCCCGACCTCAATATTCAGCCCCGGGATCGGATAGCCCTCACGGGACCCAACGGGAGTGGAAAGAGCACGCTTGTCCGCCACATTGTCGTGGGACTGACGCTTCCGCCCGAGCGAGTGCTCTACGTCCCTCAGGAACTTCCTCTTGAGAGCTCGTCCGGCCTGCTCGAGGACGTACGGCGCCTTCCCCGGAAAAACCTCGGCGTCGCGATGCAGTGGGTGAGCCGCCTCGGATCCGACCCTCGGAGGGTTCTGGAGAGCCGAGCTCCGAGTCCCGGCGAGGTGCGGAAGCTCTTGCTCGCTGTCCGGATGGTTGATGAACCACACCTCATCATCCTGGACGAGCCGACCAATCACATGGATCTGCCGTCGGTGGAGTGCCTCGAATCGGCGCTGCGTGAGACGGAGTGCGCGCTCCTCCTTGTGAGCCACGACCGGCGCTTCCTCGAGGCGCTCGTCACGCTCGAGTGGGAGATCGCCCCGGTCACCCCGAAGGGCGTGAGCTATCGCCTGGCACAGCACATGCTTCGGCTGCGGTCGGTTGCTTCCTCCACGCCGCCGTTCTAGAGTGGCTCGAGGTAAGGAGGCCATGGCCAGGCGCTTGTACGTTATCGATGTCGACCGCTGTGTCGGTTGCCAGTTGTGCCTGTTCGCTTGTGCGCGGCGGGCGAGCGTTGGAGGGACGGCCGGGTCGCGGATCGGTGTCCGATCAGCGGGCAGGACGCGAAAGGGGTTCGCCGTTGTGGTTTGCCGTGCCTGCGCCGAGCCTCCCTGCGCGCGGTTTGCCCCACGGATGCTCTGACGCCCCGCGAAGGCAGCGGGGTTCGGCTTCACCCCGAACTGTGCATCGGATGCGGGAACTGCCGCGATGCTGGCCCGTTCGGCGCCGTCTTCGGGAGCAAGCGGCGTAAAGGGATCGTGATTGCCGGGAATCGGACGCTCTCGGTAGCCGATCCGGCGGCGTGCCGGCGCGAGTACGACGCCCTCTTCCGCGCCGCGGCGACGTCGCCCGCCATGAAGAAGTACCACAACCTCGGGACCCCGATGAACGTCTTTCCCTTGAACGAGTCCGGGGCGCTCCCGCGCGGAATCTCAAAGCGGCGCAGTTCGAGGGGGCCGAAGCGATCTCCGGTGAGGCGATGGCAGACGCTTCCTTGGGCGCCGACTCGCCTGCAGCCAACTGCCCGGTGGCCTGCATCTACTTCGCCGCGCTCCGGAGTCTCATCCCCAAGAGCCGTACTTTCTACAAGACATCCACGCTAGGCTACGATTGTGAGTTGATCTATGCCCTCGGGCGTCTGCTCGGCGTCGCCGATCCCGAGGGGATCCTGCGCCTTGCCGACGAGGTTGAAAACCAGGGACTCGACGCGCTGAGTGAGGGGGCATTCTCGCCTGGTCCACCGAGGTGTACGAGAAGGGGCTCGTCACCAAGGATGATCTCGGCGGCGTCCCCTTGGCGTGGGGCGAGTCGGAGGCGTATGCCTCCGCGGTCCGCCGAATCGTCCGTCGGCCCACGGACCTCTACCGCTCACTCGGGGTGTCGAGCACGCGTCCTCCGTCTACGGCGGGAGAGAGTTCGCGCTTGCACTCAATGGAAACGAGATTGCCCGGGTATCACACCGGGCCGGCCTGCCCCCTCGGATTCCTCACCGGTTCTCGTCACAGCCACCTCGATAGCGCTGGCGACCGCCTCACCCCGAAGGCTTCAGGGGGCGGGGTGCCACGAACGGACGACGAAACGGTTGACGTCCTCCTCGCGGAGGAGCGATGGAGACAGGCTTTGTCGAACCTCGTGGGCGGTTTCTTCTCCCGCGGGCTCTACGCGCCGGACGCCGTTGCGCAAGCGCTCGCCCCCTCGGGGTCGCGGTGACCCCGGCCGACCTTGATCGGATCGGTGCCGACACGCTACGGCGAACGTGGACGTTCAAACCGCGTGAGGGGTTCGCCTCCGCATAGCTGCGGATCTCCGAGCGAACCTGCCGGACCGAGACCCCTCTTGGACGCGTCGATGCGGACGCCCTGCGTCGAGCCCGGGAACGCTTTGCCGTGCTCTCGTCCTGGGTCGGCTTGCGAGGTCGAAGGGACAACGTCACTTGCCGCGCGCAGAGGCTCATTCCATACTGCTCCATCGACAGTGAGGGTCGAAGACACCATGGAGAATGACATCCGGCAACTCGCCGCGATCATGCTGACGGACGTCGTCGGCTACACGGCACTGACGCAAACGGATGAGGCTCTGACGCTGGCCCTGCTCGCGGAGCACGCGGCGCTCCTTCGGCCGCTGTTCGCCGAACACAGCGGCCGCGAAGTCAAGGGAACGGGGGACGGGTTTCTCGTCGAGTTCCCGAGCGCGCTCCAGGCCGTCCGATGCGCCGTCGAAATCCAGCGGGCGCTCTACGAGCGAAACGCGGCGGTCTCGCTCGATCGAGCGATCCAGGTGCGGATTGGCGTTCACCTGGGAGACGTCGTGCACCGAGCCGGGGACATCTTCGGCGACGGGGTGAACATCACGGCGCGGATCGAGCCGCTGGCCGAGCCGGGAGGAATCTGCCTATCGCGCCAGGTCTACGACCAGGTGTGGAACAAGATCGACGTGCGGATGGCGAGCCTGGGCAAGAAGGACCTGAAGAACGTGAAGGTGCCGATCGAGGTCTACGGGATGCTTCTTCCGTGGATGCAGACCGAGGCGCCGGTGGGGCGGACGGCGGATCGGTCTCGGCTGGCGGTGCTGCCGCTCGTGAGCATGAGCCCCGATGCGGGGGACGAGTATTTCGCCGACGGGCTGACGGAGGAGTTGATCTTCACGCTGTCGAAGGTGAGCGGTCTGCAAGTGATCGCGCTGACATCGGCGATGAAGTACCGCGGGGCGAAGAAGGCGGTGGCGGAGATCGGGAATGAACTCGGGGTGGGAGCAGTTCTCGAAGGGAGTGTGCGCAAGGCGGGGAATCGCCTGCGGATCACGCTGCAACTGATCGACGTGGTCGGCGAGGGACACCTGTGGTCGGAGGCGTACGACCGCACGCTGGACGATGTGTTTGCGGTGCAGACGGAGGTCGCGCGGAGCGTGGCGTCAGCGCTGGAGGTGCAGCTCGCGCCGAAGCCTGCTCGGGGTGCGAAACCGCCCGAGCACGCTGATCCGGAGGCGTACGCGGCGTACTTGAAGGGGCGCGCCCTTCTCGCCAAGAGAACCGCGGCGGACATCGAAGCCGCCATCGGATGCTTCGAACGCGCCGTCGAGCTCAACCCGGCGTACGCCGAGGCGCATGCGGCGTTGGGTGCGGCTCGCGCGATTCTGCCCAACTACACGGCACGAGTTCCGGAAGATGTCCAGGCCAAGGCGAAACGGAGCGCGCTCGCGGCCCTCGCTCTTGACGGAGGCCTGCCGGAGGCGCACGCCGCCCTCGCTGTGTGCCTGATGGAGGAATGGGATTGGGTCGGCGCCGAACGCGAGCTTCGGACGGCGATCGAGTCGTCACCGAGCTACGCTGGCGCGCACCACTGGCTCGGAATGCTCCTTCTCACGCTGTGCCGGTTCGACGAGGCGATCGCTGCGCTCCAGACTGCTCAAGCTCTCGACCCCCTCTCTGCCGTGCAGCGCGGCGCGTTGGGGCAGGTTTACTACTGCGCCGGGACTCTCGGGTTGGCCATTGCCGAATTCGACATGGCTCTCAACCTCGGGGCGGACAACCTGATCCTGCGTCTGTATCGGGGGGAATGCTATCTCAGCCAAGGCCGGCATGATCTTGCTCGAGCCGACCTCGAGAAAGCGAAGGAACTTGCGGGCTTCCCGGAGCCGCACGTCACCCTCGCTCTGGCGCAACTCCGCGAAGCTGCGGGTGAGAAGGGCACGGTCGAGAAGTGCCTCGGCCAGGTTCTCGAGGACACCGAGCGCCACCCCGTGGCCCCCTACGCCCTTGCCCTCTTCTACTTCGCGCTCGGTCGGAACGACGCAGGGTTCGCTCTCCTTGAACGCGCCTACGCGGCGCACGACCACGAACTCACGGAAATGAGCTCGGATCCGAAACTCGCTTCGTGCCGCTCCGATCCCCGGTACGGCGATCTTCTCCGACGGATCGGCCTCGGGCCGTAGCGGAGGATTGGGCTTCGCCGTCGATTCCGTGAAAGCCTGGGGACCATGCCCGTGAGGACGGGTGGCGCTTGTCGAGGGGATTCGTGTTAACGAGAAGAAAGGAGCTTTTTTGGGGGGGCGCGCTCGCGTTGCAGGATCTGATCTGCGACAATGGGAGCGGGGATCGAGGGGCGCCGACGTGGGTTAACTTCGGTGTGAGAAAGGTACGTGGCCTCGGAAGAGCGTCGGGCGCCGGCGGGTGAGGGGGGCACAAGGAAGAAGGAGTCGAGCCGATGCGGGACAAGACGAAGGCGCTCGGGATCGACCCGATTCGGAAGCTGATTGTGCGGCTGGCTACCCCGTCCATCGTTTCACTCGGCGTCCTGGCGTTCTACAACGTTGTCGATGCGATCTATGTTGGACGCGGGGTGGGAACCCTGGCCATGGCGGGGATCGGCGTTGCGTTCCCGATCTTCCTCGTCGTCATCGGTATCGGGCAATTCATCGGCGCTGGATGCGCCTCCGTCTTGTCGCGCGCGCTGGGGAAGGGAGACCTTCAGCTTGCAGAGCGGGCCTTCGGAAACGCCGTAACGCTTGGAGCAGTGGCCAGCATCCTCGTGGCGGTGCTCGGCCGACTCTATCGAGGCCCGCTCCTGGTCTTCGCTGGGGCGACGCCGGACGTCCTCCCGTACGCGGACTCGTTCACGACCGTGGTCCTGACGGGCTCGTTCGCCTTCATCTTCCCATCGATCTTCATGTCCGTTCTCCGCGCGCAGGGGGACGCGTCGCGCGCCACGCTCCCGATGATCGTAGGCGGCATTCTCAACATCTTCCTCGAGCCGATCTTCATCTTCGTGCTCCACATGGGAACGGCGGGAGCCGCCTGGGCGACGGTGGTTTCCTCGAGCATCGGCGTGGCCTACTACGTCTACAGCGTCCTGCAGAGGAAGACGTCGGTTCGCTTCTCTCCGCGCAACGTCGTCCCCAAGGCGCGGACGACGTGGGAGATCGTGAGCGTAGGAGTGCCCTCGTTTGTCGGGATCTTCGCCTCGAGCGCGGCCGCGGTCGTTATCAACCGCACTCTCGGAGCGTACGGCGGCGGCGTGGCGCTCGCGATCTATAGCGTCATCAACCGCATCGTCACCCTCGCCCGGATGCCGGTCTTCGGTGTGGCAGACGGTTCCCAACCGATCTACGCCTACAACTACGGTGCGGGCAACTACCCGCGGGTGATCTCAGCACTCAAGCATGCCCTCGTTCTCGCCATCGGACTGGCTTTCGCCTCCTGGGCGCTGCTCCTCTTCCTGCCGACCGTGTTCCTCTCCATGTTCAGCTCGGATCCGGCGATGATTGCCGAGGGATCGGTGGCACTACGGATTACCGTCGTAGTGATTCCCCTTCTTGCGCTACAGCCCATCGTCGGCAGCTTTTATCAGGCGATGGGACGGGCCGGGCGGGCGTTCGCGCTTTCGTTCCTGCGCGACATCATTCTCGTCATCCCTGCCGTCCTTGTCCTCTCGTCGCACTTCTCCACAAAAGGCGTCTGGATTGCCTTCCCGGTCGCCGACTTCGTGTCGGCTCTGATCGTCATGCCCATGCTTGTCCTTGAGGTCCGCAAGCTCCGGCGGATGACGACTGCGTCCGCCCCGTCTCGGGACGGGCGCCTTGGCGTTCATCCCAAGAGAAGAACGGGCGGCCGTTAGGCCGCCCGTCGCACTTCCTGGTCTCTACGCCTCGGGTGAACCTGCTACGAGCCGCCGCCTCCGCACCCTCGGGAACTGCCCTGCATACGGGCGCCACCCTGACCGCTTCCGGCGCTGGCCTGGGCATTCGGGCACGATGCGGGACAGTTTGCGCCACCGAGCGCGGCTCCCAGCCCCGCTCTACTGCACGTTGCGCCCCAGTCGGGGTCCTGGCCGTTCGGGGTTCCGTCGCCGTCGGCGTCGAGGTTCGCCGGACATGCCGTGTCGGCATTGAGATTCGCCTGGCACGGCATCGTCTGTGTCCCGTTGCTCGCCCCGCGGCCGAAGCCGTTGCCGGCGAGACCGACAGCGCCCGCAAGGAGCAGGCCCACGGCGGCGATTCCGACGATCCAGCTTAGTCTTCGTTTGTTCATGACTTGCACCTCGTGCTGCATAGGATGACGACAGGGTGCCGGCGTGAGTTGGCGGAAGTGCGGTGGCCCTGTGGCAGTCCTGTGCGCAGCGTGAGGAGGGGATGTCGGGATTTGGTGCGCGGCGTGTGAGCCTCCGCGGGCTGGAGAAACATCATCGTCGCGCGTGCTCGAGCCCTTCCCATCGGAACCCTAAGGGATCGGCCGTTCCACTGTCAAGAGACGATGTACCAGATAGCATTGCAGCTAAACAACCATCAATTGCGAGCAGACATAGAATGCTGACTACAGACACCGGTGCATCAGGGCGGCGAGGTGTCCGCGTCGAGCCTTTCCCTGCGAACGAGCCGAACGTAGTTGTGCTCGGAAGCAAGTAGACGCACTTCTGGCGTGAGGAATCGGCGCCACGGTGCGCTCGTGCCGCCCGAAGGAGGAGAGTGTGGAACAGAGAACGCGAAGGTGGGCGCGGACTGTCAGACTGAGCCTCGCTGCGCTGAGTGGGTTCGTCGTGGTGCTTGCAACCTGCGGGTTGGCGAGTGGGTATACCCCCAATGTGCCGTACTTCAGCGCCTCGCCGATCTCGGGGCCGGCTCCGCTGGAAGTCCACTTCAGCGCCGCGCCGGCTCTGGCGTACGAGTGGGACTTCACGAACGACGGAACGGTCGACGCGACGGAGCAGAACCCGACGCACACGTACAACGTGGTCGGATGGCACACCGTTCGGCTGGTGCTGACGCTGAACGTGCAGGGAATGATGTACCGACTGACCCAGACGAGGGTGAACTACATCTGGGTCATGCCGTCCGGCGGAGGCAGTCAACAGGGACAAGGCCAGTCGCAAGGGTGGCCGTGGCTATGGCCATGGCCGCTGCCGGGCGGCCAGCAGAACCAGTCCGGCCAGCCGGCGCAGCTCGGGGTGTCGCTCACGATTTATTGGGGGAACATTGGCGACAACACGATTCGCAGGGCACACTCGACCGGCGGGATGTACGGGAAGTCGATCAAGATGGCCGAAGGCGCCCCGTATGTGAACAAGCCGACCGGGATCCAGTACTCGGAAGGATGGGTCGTCTGGGCAAACTACGGCAACAACACGATCTACGCCAAGGAGGTCGGCAGCGGGGATTTGCCCGTCAAGATCGCCGACAAGGATGACGGCGTCAACCAGCCAAGCGGGTTGTGCGTTGCCGGCGGGAAGACTCTGTACTGGGCGAATCAGGGCGGGGACATGGGCGGCACGATCGGCGTCATTACGATGGAGGGCTCGGTAGCGAAGGATCCAACTATGGTGTCTCGAGAGACCGGCAAGTACGATGCACTTCTCCTCCTTGGAAAGCCCTACGGCATCCAGGTCGCGGGCGGTTACCTCTACTGGGCGGACGCCGGGGACAACACGATTCGTCGTGCCCGCCTTCTGACCTACTGCACGATCGATGAAGCCGTCACGGTGGCAGGTCCCGTCGTGTCCGGAGTCGACCAGCCTGGCGCTATCCGCGTTGTGGACGGCTACCTCTATTGGGCGAATGGAGGCGACAACACGATTCGGCGCTGCTCCTTGAACGGGTCGTTCCCCGCGAAGTCGGAGAAGCTTGCCGGCCCGGAAGTGTCGAAGGTCAACGTCCCGACCGGCATCGCCGTGCTTGGGAACATGATCGGCTGGGCGAACTACTCGAACAACACGTTCCACGCCTGCGTGGTCGGCAACTCCCCGTGCCAGTCGACCCTGATGGGGACAAAGGACTCGTCGCAGATCGACGGCCCTGGCTTCATCTGGGTTGAGGCGAGCAGCTAGAAAGCGACGGCGAAGGAGCGAGGTAGTCTGAAACTGCGGGCGGCGGTGCGGTACGGCCGCCGCCCTGTCTTTCTACGTATTGGCTGGACTGGCCGTCACCGCCGCGTGCGCGGCGGTGCGGCTTCGGCGACCATTGCGTCACGGAGGTGGGGACCGCGACGTGAGTACGATACGTTGGCAGTCGGTGATCTGGGACTTTAATGGCACACTCGTCGACGACTGCGCGCTCGCGGTCGAGGCGATCAACGTCCAGCTGGCACGGCGTCGACTCGCTCCCCTGAGCCTGGACGAGTACCGGCAGGTGTTTGGCTTCCCTCTGGCCGACTACCATCGCAAGCTTGGCTTCGATCTCTCGGTCGAAACGATGGCGGGGCTTGCCGACGAGTTCCACGACGTATACCTGGCGGGCGCGCCCGCGTGCGGCCTTCATGCCGGGGTGCGGGCAGTCCTTGAGCGACTGGAGACGGCTGGGGTCCGCCAGTTCGTCCTCTCCGCGATGGAGGAGACAACGTTGCGTGAGGCGCTCCGACGTCTCGACATCGGCGGACACTTTGAGGCGATCTACGGGCTCGACCATCGGATGGCCGATTCGAAGATCGTGCGAGGAAGGGAACTCCTCGGGCGATTCCGCCTCTCCGCGAGCGAAACCCTCCTGATCGGCGACACGGACCACGACGTCGATGTCGCCCGCGACCTTGGAGTTTCCGCGGTTCTCGTTGCACGGGGACATCAGTCGGGGAATCGCCTCCGCACCCTCGGCGTGCCCGTCTACGAGACCTTCGCCGACCTCGAGCGGACGCTGTACGACAGCGGCGCGGCGTAGCGTAAGGCCGCGCTATTCATCGAGCCGGAACGGCGGGTACGCGTCGGTCAAGAGCGCCGCGTAGGCGAAGACTCGGTACGTCCAGCGGTCCATGCCCACGATCAGGCGCCTGAGGTCCTCGGGGTACCTGCCCGTGAAGAGGAGCATCACGCCGGCGAAGACGGACAGGATGGGGACTAGGCCGATGCGCCACACGCCTGCTCCTCCCTGCAGGAACGCCACGACCACGTAGTGCGGGATGGCGAGAAGCCACCACTTGACGAGGACGAGGCCCGGCGAGAGCCGCTCGGGGTAAACCACATCGAGGTCTGCGGGATAGCCGCCGGCGTGGAGCGTGAACGGCGGGTAGCGGTCTGTTGCCAGTGCCTGGTATCCGTAGTAGCCGACGCGCCAAGCCCAGCGGAGAACGCCAACGTTGTAGTCGAACAACCCCCGCGGGTACCGGCCGGTGAACAGGATCGCGAAGAGGGACACGAGCCACGACACCGCGAACCCGACGAAGAGGAAGCCGAGGACGACGCAGTGCGGGATCAGGAGGAACCACTTGACGAGCCAGAGCGCCGGGGAGAGGGCGTCGTCTTTCTCAGCTCGGAAGGTGAGCGGGAAGGTCCCCGATGGGAACGGTTCCGTGGGTGAGACCGCCTGATCGGCGGACGGCACGGCGCGCACGCGCCGCGCGACGAAGAGAACGAGGGCGAGGCCGATGGCGAGGAGAATCAGGCCGGCCACGAGCAGCCCGATTCCGACGCCGTGGAGCCAGGGAGCCTTGACTCCGATCGAGCCGGAGATGTCGACGACGCGCGAGCCGTCGGAGTTCATGGCGACGAGAACCCAGTCGCCGGCCTCGATGTCCCAGAGAAGCGTCTGCGGCCCTTCGCCCGTGACGGCGGCTCGCCAGAACGACTGCGAAGTCGGCGCCGTGGGAACGGAACCGCCGGCTCGGTCGTGATACTCGATCGCGTCTCCTGGGCCTCTCCCGAACCGGAACTGATCGATCTCCGCGTACGGGACGCCTTGCAGGTAGGCCTCCACCTTGTCGCGGGGTGCCACGCCGACGAAGATCCCGCCGTGTGGCGAGACGGCCCTAGCCTCGACGCGGAGCGTGGCCGGGGACATCCACATCCATGCCCAGTCGTCTGCAATGGACGCGGGCGCGGCAATGGCGAACGTGTCGCGATGAAGGGTGATCGAGTTGAGCGACAAGAAGCCGTCGTCGTCCGCGTACATGCTTTCCAGAAAGAGGAACGATCCGCCGCCCAGCAGAAGCCCGATCGCGACGAGAATCAGCAGCGATCCAACGACAATCGACACCACCCTACCTGCATTCATGCTCCCTCCTAGCCGATGCTTCGCCACCCAGGGGATGCACCCTTTGCTCGCCTGAGATCATTGATCGTAGTTGTCAAGGAAGGCGAAGCCAAAACGGTGCCGGCCTGCAAAGCTACCCGAGCAACTTGCGCTCGAGCTCCTGCCATCGTGCGAACAAAGCCTCGAGCTCGCGACGTGCGGCCTGGTGGACCTCGTAGGCCGCGTGGAGCTTCTCGTGGTCGGAGGCCAGGGCGGGATCGTCGAGATCCGCCCGGAGGCGTTCGACGTCCTGCTCGGCGGCGAGGATCCGCTCCTCGATCGTCTCCCACTCCTTCTTCTCGAGGTAGGTGAGGCCGGGCCTCGGCGAAGGGTCGACGTCCGTCGCGGACCGCCTGTCCTTTGCGCCGGACTTCCGCGCGTCGGCTTCGCCTGCAGATTGCCGCTCGGCGCGGATCTCCGTCTCCCGCTCCATCCACTGAGCGACGCTTCCGTAGTTGGCCCAGCGGCCGTCTCCGTGAAGCCCGACGAGGTCGGTGCAGGCGCGATCGAGCATGTACCGGTCGTGGGTGATCAGGACGACGGCGCCCGGAAACTCGAGGAGCGCGCTCTCGAGGACCTCGACCGACGAGACGTCGAGGTCGTTCGTGGGCTCGTCGAGCATCAGAACGTCGGCCGGCTCGCGGATCATGAGCGCCATCAGGACCCGCGCCTGCTCGCCTCCCGACAGCTCGCCGACGGGTGTGTCGAGCTGATCGGCGCGGAAGCCGAACCGCTTGGCCCACGCGACGATGTGCGACTTCCGGCCGAGGTAGGAAACGGTGTCGCCCGATGGCGAGAGAGCCCGGCGGAGGCGCTCGCTCGGGTCGAGCTGGTCGCGCTGCTGATCGAAGAGCGCGATGCGAAGGTCCGTCGCGTGGCTCACCGTTCCGATGTCGGGCGGCGAGAGACGAGCGAGCGTTCGGAGAAGCGTCGTCTTCCCGGTTGCGTTGTTCCCTACGATTCCAAGTCGATCTCCGCGGCAGAGGTGGAGGTCGAGATTCCTGAAGAGGTCTCGGCCGCCGAGCGCCTTCGAGATCCCCTTGGCCGTGACCAGGTCGTGCGTGCGCCGACCGCTGGCCGCGAAGTCGATCTCGATTCGCCCGTCGCTTCGCTGCCGGCGGCCGACCTCGGCGAGCTTGCTGATCTTCTCCTTTGCCGAGCCAATCCGAGCCGCGGACTTCGTTTCTCGCGCGCTCGGTCCGCGGCGAAGCCAGTCGATCTCGCGGCGAACCTCGGTGGCGAGCGCCTGGCGCTCGGCGTCCTCCATGTGCAGGAACGCCTCTCGCTTCTCGAGGAAGTCGCTGTAGTGCCCGGAGACGCTGAGGAACCCGTCCGGATAGCGGCGGTTGATCTCCACGATGCGGTCCGTGACCCGTTCGAGGAAGTAGCGATCGTGGCTCGTGACGACGTACGCGAGGTTTGCGCGCTCGAGGAAGCGCTCGAGCCAATCGATGCCTGCGAGGTCAAGGTGGTTCGTGGGCTCGTCCATCAGGAGGAGGTCCGGCTCTTGAACGAGGCGGCATCCGATGGCGAGGCGCTTGCGCCATCCGCCAGACAGGGAGTCAGCGCGGACGTCGCCGCGCTCAAAGCCGACGCGACGGAGCATCTTCTTGGCGCGGACCGTCTGCTCGTGCTCCTCGGCGGGGACCTCGCGAGACGCCGCGTAGAGCGCGTCCTCGGCGGTGACACCGGCCGGGAAGGCGTCGACTTGGGGCAGGTAGGCGATGCGCGCGTCTCGGGCGCGCTCGACGACTCCCAAGTCGGGCGTCTCGAGGCCGACGAGGATCCGCAGCAGGGTCGACTTGCCCGCTCCGTTCGGCCCGATGAGACCGACGCGCTCGCCGGCGTGAAACGTCAGGGAGAGGCGCTCGAACAGCGTGTGCGACGCGTACGTCTTCCCGAGATCCCGCACAGCCAGAAGCGCCACGGCCCTACTCTCCTCTCCCGTTCTCCCGTTTGCCTCCATGGTACGCGATTCCGAGCCGCAGATCGGGAGACCCGTGGCGTTGGGCGCCCACCCCGTCTCGCTTCCGCTCACGTCGTCCGCGTCGTTGCGGAGACGTCACGGAGACGAAAAGGAGGGATCATGTCGGCATTGGAGTCGCACAGGCGGTGCGAAAGGAGATCGCGTGGCGGAGAAGACGAAGAAGAGCCCGGTGCGCATCCTTCTCCTCGTGGGGGACCTCTACGGTGCGAATTGCACGTCCAGTGAGAAGAAGCTCTCGATCCTCGACAAGTTCGCGAGCTACGGGTGGGAGGCAACCCTCGCCGGGGTCGACCGCGTCGTCCGCCCGTGCGGATTCGCGGCCGAGCGAGGTGCGGCGCCTCTCGCTCTCGACCGTACGATCGACGAAATCGGCGACATCGCAACCTACGACGCCGTGTCCGTGCTCCCGGGTCCCGCGTACACGGGGCTCATCGCCTCCCCGAGGGCGATGCAGCTGCTCCGGCAGGCAAGCGAGGCGGGGCTGGTGATCTCCGGCTGGTGTCGAGGCGTGCGCGTGCTGGCGGCCGCCGACGTGATCGCGGGGAAACAGATCGTGGGACACATGAACGACAAGGACGCCATCGAGAAGGCGGGCGGACTGTTTGTGGGGCAGGACCATCCCCCGGTGATCGACGGTCGAGTCGTCACCGGCGCGCGATGCTACCACTACCGAGCCAAGAACGCAGAAGCAATTCGCACAGCGATCGAAGCGCGCCGCGCCGCATCGTGACGTCGAGGCCGACGCGTGGCGTGAGGTTTCTACCTGCCCCTCAGACCAAGGATGTAGATCGACCCGTTGCTCGCCGCACACGCGAGAAGCGTGCCGTCGCCCGAGAAGGCGACGGCGCTCACCTTGTCCGGGAGCGGGAACTCGGCGAGCAGGACGCCGGATTCAGGGCTCCAAAAGCGAACCCCACCCTCGTCACCGGCGCTCGCGAGGAGGTCCCCGTCGGGGGAGATGGCGGTGCCGTGGCTCCACGCCCGGTGCCCCGCGATGTCCTGGATCTGGGCCCACGTCGCTGTGCTGAACGTGAGGATCCCGTAGGTCCCGGACGCGGTGAGCGTCGATCCGTCGGGGGCGAAGTCGAGATCCAGGGCGTTGGCGATGGCGGGTGCGGGGACTGTGACAACCAGGGATCCGGTCGCTACGTCCCAGATTCGGACGACGCACGCATTGGCCGTGCCTTCGATGCGTCCCGTTCCTGCGGCCAGAAGGCGGCCGTCGGGAGAGAACGCGAGACTGAACAGGCTCGACGTGTCGCCCGGAAGGGCGTACACCAATCGGCCGGAGGCAAGGTCCCAGATTTCGGCGTCGTGGCTCTGCGTCTTGATCGCAACGAGGAGCCCGTCAGGGCTGAAGGCAGTCCGTGGGCGGTGGGATCCCTCAAGGGGGCACAGGGTCGACCGCCGTTCGAGGCTGACCGCATCCCAGACTTCGACCTTGCCCGCGCTCGTGTGGATAAGAAGAATCGATCCGTCCGGCGAGACTCCGATTACGCCACCCGGTCCGCCGTCCCGTTCCAGGCGGGCGATGCAGACCCACGCCTCCGTGTCCCAGATTCGGGCCTCGCGCCAGCTTGCGGCAAGGAGCCGATTCCCCGGGAGGAAGGCGAGGAGGTGAACCCAATCGGGCGAGACTTCAAGGGTGTGGTGGAGGGCGACGGCGAGCGGAGGAGCTGCGAGTTCGGTGGTTCCAGGGCTCCCGGCGATGCGCGCGACGGCCAGAAGCATGGCCACGGTCAGCGACGTGCGCGGCATGGAACGCCTCATGGGCTATCGCCTCCTCGATGGACTCATCATACAAGCTCCGTACGCTCGGGCAACCGGACGCGGCGCGGAGCGAGCCCTGGGTTCGCAAAGAAGAAAGCGGCCCCACTTGTGGGGGCCGCTCATCGCGGAAGCAATCCCTCCCGCCTACGAGCCGTGTTGCGCGATGTACTCGTTGACGAGTTCGTCGAGGATGTCGAGCGGCAGCTCTCCGTGTCCGAGGACGACGTCGTGGAACTCGGCGAGCTTGAACGCCGACCCAAGCTTCTCCTCGGCGCGGGCGCGCAGCTCGAGCATCTTCAGCATCCCGACCTTGTACGTCACGGCCTGCGCCGGCGAGACGATGTACCGCTCGACCTCGGCCCGGACGTAGTCCTCGCTGAGTCCGGTGTTCTCGATCATGTACTCGACCGCCTGCTCGTACGTCCACCGCTTGGCGTGGATTCCGGGGTCGACGACGAGCCGCACGGCGCGGAAGAGCTCATCTTGCAGGCGCCCGAGGTTCGCGTTCGGGTTGTCAGCGTAGACGCCGAGTTCCCACGCCAGGCGCTCGGCGTAGAGCGCCCAGCCTTCAGAGTAGGCGGTGAAGCTGAGACCCAAGAGGTAGGGAGGGATCTCGGCGCCGTAAGCGTACGCGGCCTGGAAGCCGTGTCCGGGAATTCCCTCATGGTACGCAACGGTCGGAAGTTCGTAGATCGGCTGGGGAGTCTGGGTCGGGGCGAAGAACATGCCGGGCCGTGAGCCGTCCGGGGTGCCCGGAGAGAAGTAGGTGTCGCTTCCGCCGTCCGTGACTTCGATCTTCCCCGTGGGCACGCGGACAAACGCTGACGCGATCCGCGGACCGATGTCATCGAGGAGCACCTGGAAACGTCGGATCGTGTCCTCGCCGAGGCTCGATCCCGTCTTTTTCTCGAGTTGTCCGAAGAGCTCGGGCATGGAGAGCCCGGGGGCGAAGCCGAGGGCCACGGAGGCTGTCTGGATCTCCGCTTGGATGCGGGCCACTTCCTCCTGCCCTAAATTGAAAATCTCGTCGGCGGAGAGGGTTGTCGTTGTGTAGCTCTTGAGGAGGTGCCCGTAGTACGCGGCTCCGTTCTTCTGCTTCCACACGCCAGCGTCCTCGGACGCGCGCGTCGCCATCTCCTCGACGTAGTCGGCGAGGTCTTCGTACGCCGGCAGGACGTACGTCTCAAGCGCTTCCTGCGCCTGCTCCAGGACCTCATCCTGGTCTTCTTTGCGAACTCCGGCCATCGAGGCGAACGCCTCGTCGAGGGTCACGTAGTAGCTCGTCTCGGCCGGCTCCGTCTCCGCGACGAGGCGGAGCTGCTCGACGGCCTTCCGCAGCATAAAGCGGGGCGGAACGGCATTCAGCTCTTGGCTCAACCACAGGCGCTTCTCGACCTCTTCGAAGCGGACCGGGATCTCCGACAGCCGCGAGACATAATCCTCCGCATCGGCGAGCGTCGCGAGCGGGTGCATGCTCGTCATAAACCACTCGATGTACGTCGGATAGCTGTCCATGTACGAGCTGACGAGATAGCCGTTGTTGGCGAACTCCTTCGAGGAAAGAGCGTCTTTGACGTGCCAGGCGTAGATCTGCGCGTTCGTCCGTTCGGTCGAACTGACCTTGGATAGGTCGTACGTCGCGAGCTGGTCGGCGATCTTCTGGTACTGGGCGTAGTAGGCCTCTTCCGCTTCCACCGTCATCGGGTCGAGGTGGTTGTTGCGCACGCCGAACTGCTCGGCGAGTCCGTAGAAGGTGATGGTCTCCGGCGACAGGAGGATGAGGGACTTGTCGGCTTCCGTGAGGAACTGCTGGAGTGACATGCCCTTCCACGGATTGGCGGAGGCCGCAGCGGCCGGCTGGGGCTTGGGCGCAGGAGAGGCCGCCGGAGCCGGAGCGGGCGCCTGCGCCACGGAGGGCTTTGCCGCCGGAGCCGTTGCTGTCTTGGTTACGGGTGTCTGCTCCAGGAAGACTAGCCCGAACAGGGCGGCGATCGCCAGCAGACAGAGAACCCATCTCGTCATACGTCCTCCTCGACGTCTTCTTGGAACCTGTCGTCGAGTATGCCCGTTCCTGAGGGAACGTCAAAGGGTGACCTACGACGGGTCGCCAAGGAGCGCTCATCGGAGGGGCGTCAAGGAGTACCCGTCTGTGAGAGTTCCGGAGCAAACGAGGCGACTTCCGCCAGGAGGCCGTGCCAGATTATCAGTATGAGTCGGATCTTTCATAAATGTTTGACATGACAGATATAGCTGCTATTATGCTTCGTGACTCCGGAGGTGGTGTCATGGAGCAGTCGAATCGAAAGGCAAGGGAGTTCGCTGCCGCGTTTGGCGAGCACATGGCGGTGGAGCACCGGTCGTCCGCGATGGCTGGGCGGGTGATGGGGCTCTTGCTTGTCTCCCCATCGGCCGAGCGCACGATCGACGACCTGGCGACGGAGCTTCAGGTGAGTCGAGGAGCAATCAGCATGGCAATGAAGGACCTTCTGCAGCTGGGAATCATCGAGAAGACCACTCAGCCGAGAGACCGCCGACGCTACTTCAGCCTCAAACGGAACCTGTGGGCGCGGCTGTACCTCGATCAGCGAGCCAACTTCAGCGATCACCTGGAGATGGCGAAGCGCGGCCTCGATCTCCTGCGAGGGCAGCCGCTTGAAGCAAAGCGCCCTCTTATCGAAATGGCGGCCTTCTCTCAGTTTATCATCGAGCAGATGCCTGAGTTCATCGCTCGATGGGAGAAGGAGAGTCCGGATCTCATCGCCGATCTTGAGCGCCGGCATGCGGAGTAGCCTGTGCGCACACGGGGTCCCATCTACTGCCGCGACCTGGCGGTCCACCTTCGCGAGTCCCTTGGGGTGCCTGAAGATCAGGGCAGGGCTCTCGCGTCTCTCCTCGTGAGCGGCGGAACCGCTACGCTGTCCGAGGTTGCCGCCATGGCGGGCACGTCGCTTGGCGATGCCCACGTTGGGTGCGAATTCCTGGCAAGCCGGGGCGCGGTCTGGCAGGCAGCCGGAGTGAAGCCTGGAGTCTGGAGCGACCCGCGCGGCCGGGGGCTGCGGCGGACGCTTTCGCGCCTACGCTGTGCATATCGGCGTGGGGGACTCCCTGCGATCCGCGAGGAGCACCTGCGCACTGCCGAGCGATCGGCGGCGTACCGACGGGTATCCTCGGCCATCGAGCGTGTCTGCCCGATGGCGGCGCTCCTCCACCTTGGGTCCGAACTGGAGGGAGCGCTGTGCCGCGAGAGCTTGCCGGACGCTGCGTTGTCTCTTCTCTCCCGGCTTCCCGACTGGTGGGAGATCCCCATGCTCGAGGCGGCTCGTGCGTCGCTACAGCGGGCGCCGCTCCTCGTGTTCGGGAACCACCCGTCAATGCTGACTCCGTTTCTGCTCGCTGCCGCTCTCGATCGAAACGACCTCCGGATCCTAGCTCACCGGTATGTAACGACGCTCGTTCCGAGCATGGCTCCGTACGTCCTTCCGCTCGAGCCGACCCACCTCGTGTCGGCGCAGCGGCGCGGCCTCGCCAGCCCGGCCCACACCTTGTCCCTCTCGGCTCTCCGGCAAGTGGATGGTCTGATCGACGAGGAAGAGGCGCGGCGCGCCAACCGCGCGGCGCTTGCCGAGGGAGTCCGGCACGTGCTCGCCGGGGGAGCGCTCGCCATCTTCCCGAACGGAGGGCGAGAAAACGGGCGGTGGTATCCGGGGCTCGGTCGGCTCATCGCCGCCCTGCGCGCATCCGACGCGCTGCTCGTTCCCGTACGCGAGGCCGGTTCGTCGAACCGTAGGGTGTATCGACTCCTCCGCAGGAGACGCCACGTGCCCCTTCTCCGGGAGCCGATCCGGTTCTACGTAGGCGAGCCGATCCCGATGCGCCGCCTCGTCCTTCCGCCCGACGCGGACGCTGGTGAGATCGTGGCCATGCTTCAGTCCCTCTACGAACGGGCGTCGTGGACCGCGATCGCTCGTGCGTCCACGTAGGACCGGCGCGCCGGCCGCCCTCGGCAGTGTCTAGAGCGAGACGGGGGTGCACCAGTCTGTGTGGCGATCCGAGCGTCCGTGCGCGACGTCGTCAAACGCCTTCGCGAGGCGACGGACAATCGGCCCCGGCGTCCGGTCTCCGACGGGCCGCCGGTCCACCTCGACGACCGGCGCCAGCTCCGTGGCGGTTCCCGTCAGCATGACCTCATCGGCGGCGTACAGCTCCGATCGCAGGACGGCTCGCTCTGCGACCTCGATTCCGAGTTCGCTGGCGAGGGTGAGGACCGTGCGTCGCGTGATTCCCTCGAGGATTCCCGCGGAGATCGGAGGTGTGATCAGGACCCCGTCGCGGACGATGAAGAGGTTGGACACAGTCCCTTCCGAGACGGAGCCGCTCTCGTTTAACAGGAGCGCTTCGTCAACCCCGGCGAGGAGGGCCTCCGACTTCGACAGCGCGGCGGTCACGTACGACCCTGAGATCTTCCCCCGCGGGGGAATTGCCGCGTCCCCCACGCGGCGCCAAGAGGAGACGATCGCGGCGATGCCGTCCTGGGTGTTCACGTACCGGTCGAGGGGCGTCGCGAAGATTGACACATCGCAGCCGCTATCGTGGACGCGCGGGCCGATCTCGCAGGTCGACTTGTACAAGAGCGGTCGCAGGTAGACGTCGCCACGGAACGCCTCGTGGCGTAGCAGCTCGGCCATTGCGTCCGTGAGGACCTCTCGGGACACGGGCGGCTCCATGAAGAGGATTCGCCCGTTCTGCCAGAAGCGGTCGAGGTGGTCGGCGAGGCGGAAGACGAGAAGTCGTTCCTGAGCACGATCCCAGTAGGCGCGGATCCCCTCGAACACAGCCAACCCGTAGTTGAGCGCCGCCGTCATAATGCTGACCTTGGCGTTCTCGATCGACACGATTCGACCCTCGAAGTACGCATGGCGGCTTTGGATCTGCATGGCCCTCCTTTAGACCTAGACGACGACGCTCGCGACGGCCGGCTCGTGGGTCTTCCTATCGGCCGAGGCGGCGGCGCCGGAGGAAAGCGAACGCTGCAGCGCGAGACCGAGGCGCCGCATCCCGTCGGCGATGGCGTCGGGAGGATGGCAAGCGAACGAGAGACGAATGCGGTCTCGCCCCTCCGGCTCGGCGTAGAAGAGCGAGCCGATGATGAACCCGAGGTGCAGCTCGATGGCCTCCTCGAGCAGGCGACGGGCGTCGATCTCGTTCGGGATCTTCGTCCAGATGAAGAGGCCACCGTGCGGAACGTCGAACGAGACGTCCGGGGCGTAGCGACGCAGGGCCGCAGCCATCGCGTCCCGCCGCACGCGGTACTCGTCGCGCACCCGCTGCAGGTGGGCGTCGAACATCCCGCGTTTGCAGAACTCGTACAGGCTCCCTTGGGCGAGGCTGTTCGTAAACAGGTCGATCACGTTCCGCAGGCTCACAAGTCGTGGCAGGAGCCTGGTCGGGGCAGCCAGCCAGCCGATCCGGAGCCCGGGGAAGACGGACTTCGAGAACGTGGAGAGGTAGATTACGCATCCGTTTCGATCGAGAGAGTGCAGGCTTGGGAGCGGTGGGCCATCGTAGCGCAGCGTGGAGTAGGGATCGTCTTCGACGATGGCGAGGCCGCGGCGCGCGGCCAGCATCAAGAGGGCCTCTCGCTTCGCAAAGGGGAGGCTCCCTCCGGTTGGATTGTGGTACGTCGGGATCACGTACAGGAACTTCGGGCGCACCCGGTCGAGGGTCGCGTCCAGCCGCTCGAGGTCGATGCCGTCGGCGCCTGAAGGGATGGACACGAGGCGCGCGCCGGCACCGCGGAACGCCTGGATGGCTCCGGCGTACGTCGGAGCCTCGACCAGAACCGTGTCCCCCGGCTCGAGGAACGCCTGGGCGAGGAGGTGGATTCCCTGCGTGGACCCCGACAAGACCATCACGTTCTCCATCGGGCAGCCGATTCGATCCGCGATCCAGCTCCGCAGGGGCGGGTATCCCTCGATCGGGCACCACTGCAAGAGCTTCGTCCCCTGCTGGCGCAGCACCCCGTCGGCCAGTTGCTGGAAGGAGTCGCCCGGGAAGAACTCGGGGGAGGGGAGGCCGCCGGCGAAGGACAAGATGTCCGTCTGCGACAGCATCCGAAGGACCTGCCGGTACTCGGAGTCCGGTTCCTGCACCCTGGGCGTGAGGAGGAGATTCCAGTTCACGCGATCCTCGGAGGACGGCGAAGGGGAGGATCGAACGACGGTTCCCATTCCGACTCGTCCTTCGACGCGGCCCTCGCGAGCCAGCTGCTCGTAGGCGCGGACCACGGTGCTGCGGCTGACGCCGAGGTCCTTCGCCAGGTCGCGGGTTGTCGGGAGTCGCTCACCGCCCGCCAGCTCGCCCTGCTCGATCCGCGCCCGGAGGGAACTGGCGATCTGTGCGTGAAGCGGCCCGCCCTCTCCTTTGTGTTCGATGACGGTCATACCAATCACCGCCTTGGCATAGACCAATTGTAGGGTAACTGCGCCTATTGTGCCAGTTAAACTGGCGTTTATCGGGGTGAGTTAGGATGAGGACAGGAAGAGTGCCCCTTGGGAAGTTCCTCGCAAAGCGATCAGCCGGAGCAGGGGATGGCGACCTGGTGCATGAATACAGCAGTTGGTGTGTAGATCGAGAACCAGTCTGCGAGAAAGCGCATTGTCTTTGCTGGGTTTCCTCGCCACGCTTTCCAACAGTAGGCGACCCCATCGCAAACCACGATCTTGGGGTCCGGCTTCCCGGAAGCGGCCAATGTGCCGTCCTGCCGGACGTAACGATGGATCAGGGCGACCTTCTGGTGACCGGGTCGCGCTCTAAGCCACGCCGTCTGGCTGAGAGTTCCGGCTCGATCGTCCGTACTGGGGCCGGTGAAAGGAGTCGATTCCTGTACGTCAATATCGAACTCCTCTCGTCGATATGCGGCCAGATAACCATATCGCTCGAATCTGCGCCTGAGTTCTCTGTCACTGCTCCACTTGTGACACGGCCGCCCTGCGACCATAATGGCTATCATATGGCTATGACTCTGGAGGCCAGGTCGCTGCTGATTCGGTATCTGCTTAGAGAACTGTCTCTTCGTGCATTCGTAAAGCGGTTCATGCCCATCCTTGTCGAGGACGCATTCTGTAGCGATGCAACTCCTCGGTTGTTCGCAGAGATACAGCACGCTTTAGTTGAGCACAGCGCTGGAGCAATTGATGAGGACCGCCTTCGCGCGAGGCTATCGGCGCTGGCTTCCGAGGTGGTTGAGTTGGTCCCACAGAATCCAGTCACCAGAACAGCGTCCACGACTATGGTCGTTGCTGTTCAGATGCGCCGCTAGAAGTGATGACGTACTCGAACATAATCCGAAACGCGATACGGGTCTGCAAGTCATCATCGAGGTAGACATCTATCCAGTACAGACCTTCTTTCTGCGCTTGGATGTTTACGGTCATCACCACATTCACTCCACGCTCGTCGCCTTCAAAGAGAAGGGGCATGCCCGCCAAGTCGCTGACCACGCCATCCGGGGCGACAATCTTCAGGCCGAGCATCTTCTTGCCCTTATAATCGCCCGATTTTAGCATGATGACGCCAGTTGCCGGAATGGTTGCCGCGTAGGGAGGATCTTCTGGCTTTCTTGGAGGCATACCCACATGCCAACGATCGACAATGCGGATGATGCTTAGGACATCATCCTTCTCACGGAGCGCTCGTTCACACAGCAGAGCCGCCTGAAGAAAAGGTCCTCTACTCTGTGTCGTCATTACCTTCGCACCTCCTATGCGAAGAATACCAGCCTAGCCCGCGCAAGAGAAGCGCGCAGTCCACGTTGGATCTCCGGGTACTCTCAACTCTCAACACGCCGCTAGCACCAGATCCATCATCCGCCCCTTCTCTCTGCGGTGCGAGTACCGGAACGCGAACTCGTCGAGGTAGGACTGCAACAACCTCGCGCTGACGTGGTGGAACTGGCCTACTAGACCGCGCTTGAAGAGAGACCATGCATTCTCCACGTAGTTCGTATGCACGTCACCGCGAACGTATTCGTGCTCGTGGGTGACCTGGAATAGGTGAGTGTGGAGCGCCATGAGGCTGAACGACTTCGCGGCGTCGGTGTAGAGGTGACGGACAAGACCGAAGTTCGACAGGCAAACGCGCTCAATCTCGTGCTTTTCTAGGCTCCGCACAACCTCCATTCGCAGCGCCCCCGACTCTCGCGCCACCATGCCGAGGACGTTGGTACTTGGGGCTCTACATCCAGCGCCCGTAGACCGTCCCCCATCGGACTTCACAGAGGCTGTGTCGGCTTCCACGATCCCGCACAGCTTGTCCTCGAAGATGTCGTGTTTCATGGCGCGCCGTATACGCTTCGCCATGTACCAGGCCGTCTCGTAGCAGACGCCCAACTCGCGCTCTAGCTGCTTGGCCGAGATACCCTTTGGACTGTGGCACATGGCCCAAATGGCTACAAACCAACGCGGGAGGTCGATCTTCGAGCGGTGGAAGATCGTTCCGCTTGTAACGCTGAAATGATGCTTACAAGCGGCGCACTCCCATAGGCGCTGATTCTTGAGCCAGTAGACGTGGGTGTGGCCGCACTTTGGGCAGGTCACACCATGCGGCCAACGCAAGGCAGCTAGGTGCTTCTCGCACTTGGTACGGGTTGAGAACTCGCGCCGCGCTTGTTCCAAGGATTTGATCTCGCTCGTATCCATGTCTAACCTCCTTAGGAAGGAGCATAGCACGATCAGCGGCCTAAGTCAAGCCGATAAACGCCGTTAAACTCGATTGGAGCATACCAATCCCGGGGATGTAGGAGAGTCTGCCGACTAGAACGAAGGAACAGAAGTCATCCGCTCCGACGTCGTAGCGCGTTCGGTCGCACATCTCCGCAACGGCGGCGAGAGGGACGAGGGTGTTGAGCTGCGGCCAGCGCCTGGCGTCGTATCCCCACGCGCGAATCTCGAGCCACGACGCCAGCTTTTGGTTAGCCAAAGTTGTCGGGTAGCGGCGGTCGCTCGCCGTCGGTGAGCAAGGGTAGTTCCAGACGGGCGTCCGAGCCTCCCCCCACGCCCTCGCCTTCTCTGGAGTCGCGAGGGTGGCAGGCCAGGTCTCTCGGGTCGACGCTCCGTTGTCGAGAAGCGCCTGCAGGGGGGCCGCGGACCAGGCGTCCTTCCCTTCGATCGCGGGATGCTTGGGCGACCCAGACGTAGTCGTTGCCGCCTTCAACCTGGAACGCGGGGCGCGCGTCCCCCTCCGACCAGTAGACGGTCGAGCAGTCGATCGCGGTCGACGTCGGCGTGTACCCGGCGGGGTTGTAGAACGGGTTGTCGACGGGAGCGCCGTCGTTGTCCCAGTGTCCGGGTTCGAGAGGGAGAGCGTGTTGGGTTCTTGCGGCCGATGAAGGAACGAACGGCACCGAGATCGGCAATGTAGAGGGCGAGGACGTTCGTGGCGGCGATGCCGGAGTGGGAGAAGGCATAGAGTCCGACGACGTTGTACGCCACAGGCACGCACACCGACTCCTGAAACCTCCGGCCGTTGACATCGGCGGCTTCTCCCGCGGCGAAGCGAAGGACGCCCCGCAGGGCGACAAGACGGGCCGTACCGCCGTAGTCAAACATTCCCGTGCTCGTGGCACCGCTCCTCGGGTCGGTCGTCCCCGGCCGGAGGTAGGTGGCACAGACGGCGCCGAGTGCGTCCGGGTCGAGCTCGAAGGTGAGGCCCCGTCCGGGTAGCGCGGCTGCACGGGCTCGGACACGCGCACGGCGATCCGGCCGGCGGTGGAGTTGACGTACGTGATCCAGCCTGGCGCGTCGGCCCGGGTGCCTGCGCTCGGGGCGGCGACACAGAGAGCTAAGGCCAGCGGATTCCAAACGTACGCTTCGCGGTCAAGAGAACCCTGATCGGCCGCCTCGCTCGCTTCGGTCGCGGGCGTTCTATCCTAGGGCTCGGGAGAGACGTCATCATGGCCGCGGGGGCAGCTCAAGCCCGTATTTGCAGTGCGCTCGGAAGGATTGACGTTCCGGCGTTTCGCGTGTAGCCTGGCGAGACCGGAGCGAAGGAGAGAGCGGGGGCGGAAGGGGCTCGATCGCGTGAAGGTCAGGGCGGCGCTCGAACGTCGGCACACGGCCCTCCTTGTTGTGCTTCTCGCGTTGATCACGCTCGCGGTCACCTACTCAACGATCGAAGCGCTCTATCGGACCGCGGTCATCGAAGAGAGGGCTCGGCTGACCGAGATGGCGCGGAGCCAGGCCCGACTCATCGAGTCGATCGCACGCCACGAGAGGGAGGCGGGAAGCGATCTTGAGCGGGCGCGAGCCGTCACCATTGACGAAGTCGCCGCCGCCCACGCCCAATACCAGAGCGTTGGCCGTACGGGGGAGTTCGCCCTTGCGTCCCGCGACGGCGAGACGATTCGCCTGCTATTGACCCATGCGTCTGCTACGGCTATGGGGAGCTCCACGGAGATCGCCTGGAACTCGAGGCTCGCAGAGCCGATGCGTCGGGCGCTGCGCGGAGAATCGGGAACGGTGATCGGACTCGACTACCGCGGGCATGAAGTGCTCGCCGCGTATGAGCCCGTCGATGTTCTGAACCTGGGGATCGTCGCAAAGATCGACCTTGCCGAAGTTCAAGCGCCGTTTCGCAGGGCCGCGCTGATGGCCGCCGCGCTGGCGTTCGGCGCGATCCTCCTTGGGGCGTGGGCCTTCACGTGCCTCTCGCGCCCTCTCGTCCGGCGGATGAAGGAGACGCAGCAGCGGTACGAAGACGTCGTCGAGATGATGGGGGAGGGGCTTGCGTTCCAGGACGCCGACGGTCGACTCACCTACGTCAACGATCGCCTGTGCGAGATGACGGGGTTCCAGAAGCACGATGTTCTCGGACGGAGGGTCGACGAGTTCTTCCACGAGGACTTCCGCGACGAGTACAGACGCCAGATGGAATTCCGACGGGCGGGGCAGACGGACAGCTACGAGGTCACTCTGAAGCATCGTGACGGATCCCCGGTCTACGTCCTCTTGGCGCCGCGCGCCCTCCACGACGCGGCGGGAAGGTTTGTAGGCAGCTTCGCCGTGGTCTCGCAGATCACCGACCTTAAGCGAACAGAGCAAGCGCTCCGGCAGGAGAAGGGGCGGGCCCAGCTCTATCTCGACATCGTCGGGGCGGTGATCGTCGCGCTCGACACGGAAGGGCGCGTCACGCTGGTCAACCGGCGCGCGCTCGAGGTGCTTGGATACGAGTCGCCGGCGGACCTCGTCGGACGCGACTGGTTCTCGACGTGCCTTCCGGCAGAGGTGAGCGACGACGTCCGCGGCGTGTTCGGCCGGATCGTCGCCGGCGATCTTGCCGACTTCGAACATGTGGAGAACTTCGTCGTTCGTCCCGACGGGGAGCGGCGAAGGATCCTGTGGCACAACACGATCCTCCGCGATCCGGAGGGCGGCATCACCGGCACCCTGAGTTCGGGGGAGGACATCACGGGACTCCGCGCTCAGTCCGAACGGCTGGCCCACGTTAACGCGATCCTGCGAGCGATCCGGGACGTCAATCAGCTGATCGTGCGGGAGAAGGATCGCGGCCGGCTGCTCGAAGAGGGATGCCGCGCGCTCGTCGCCACGGAGGGAGTCCGACACGCGTGGGCTGTTGAGCTGGATTCCGCCGGCAGACCCCTGCGCTCGGGCGAGGCGGGACTGGGAGAATCGTTCGAGGCGCTGCGCCGTCCGCTCGTGGAGGGAGAGCTTCCGGCGTGCTGTCGCCGTGCGCTCGAGGCCGGAGGGCTCGTCGTGTTTTCGGATCCCGAGGAAGAGTGTGCCGGCTGTCCTGTCGGGGGTCGACACGCGGACACGGCGGCGGTCGCCGTACCTCTGCGCCACGAGACTCACATCCACGGCGTTCTCGTTGTAGGCATCCCGAAGGCGTGGGCGAGCGACGACGAGGAGCTGGCGCTCTTTCGTGAGATCGCCGGGGATCTCGCGTTCGCCCTCCACGACCTCGACACGGCGGACGCGCGGGAGCGCGCCGAGACCGCGCTTCGGGAGAGCGAGGGACGGTATCGTTCGCTGTTCGAAAACGCCGTCCTCGGCATCTACCAGACGACGCCGGACGGACGCATCGTCGCCGCCAATCCGGCGCTCGTGGCGATGCTCGGCTACGGGTCCTTTGAGGAGCTGGCGATGCGAAACCTGGAGCAGGAAGCGCACTCCAGCCTGCCGCGGTCCGAGTTTCGGTCGTGGGTCGAGCGGGACGGCCGCGTCTTCGACCTCGAGGTGCGGTGGAGGCGGAAGGACGGCACGATGGTCAACGTTCGTGAGAACGCCATCGCAGTCCGCAACGAAGAAGGGAAGGTTCTCTACTACGAGGGGACCGTCGAGGACATCACCGCCCGGAGGGCGGCGGAAGAAGCGCTTCGCCGAAGCGAGACGCGCTATCGATCGCTGTTCGAGAACGCCGTCCTCGGCATCTACCAGACCACTCCGGACGGGCGGATCCTCGTCGCGAACCCCGCGCTTATCCGAATGCTCGGCTTCGGCTCGTTCGAGGAACTGGCGAAGCGCGACCTGGAAGTCGAAGGCTACGGCGACGGCTCCCCACGCGCGTCGTTCAAGGAGCGCCTGGCGCGCGACGGGTTCGTCTTGGGCAACGAGGCGGCGTGGAGAAGAGCGGACGGTTCGGTTGTCCGTGTCCGCGAGAACGCCGTTGTGGTACGAGACCCGGAAGGCCGGATCATCGGCTACGAGGGCACGGTGGAGGACATCACGGCGCGTTGGGAGGCGGAACAGGCGAAGATTCGGCTCGAGGCCCAACTTCGACAGTCGCAGAAGCTCGAGTCGATCGGCACGTTGGCGAGTGGGATCGCCCACGAAATCAACAACCCGCTCACGGGAATCATCAACTACGCTGAGTTGATCCGCGCGCGAGTTGACGAGGCGAACGTGCGCGAGTTCGCCGAAGGAATCGTCGAGGAAGGGAACCGTGTCGCCAAGACCGTTCGCAGCCTTCTGTCGTTCGCACGGCAGGAGAGGGAGAGCCACAGTCCGGCGGACGTCGCGGACATCGTGAACGCGACTCTCCCGCTAATCGGTGCCGTCCTGCGTAGGGACCAGATTGAGATCGTCGTGGACGTTCCGACCGACCTTCCGCGGATCCGATGTCGCAGTCAGCAGATCCGACAGGTGATCCTGAACCTTCTGACCAACGCGCGCGACGCCCTGAACGCTCGGTTCCCGGGTCACGACGACCGGAAGAGAATCGAGATCCGTGCTGAGACCGCAGATCACGACAGTCAACGTTGGGTTCGGTTGATGGTTGAGGATCATGGAATCGGGATTCCCCGCGCAATCCAGGACAGGATCTTCGACCCGTTCTTCACCACAAAGCCGCGCGATCAGGGAACGGGGCTCGGGCTCGCGGTCAGCTACGGCATTGTTCGCGACCACCGCGGAACGCTGTCCGTCGAGAGCGAGGAGAACGTATTTACGCGGTTCACGATTGAGCTGCCGGCGTACGACGAGGATACGGTGGGCGGCGGAGAGGGCGGCTAGATGGCGAGGGTTCTCATTGTCGACGACGAGAAGAGCATCCGGACGACGCTCGCCGAATTCGTGAAGGAGGACGGGCACTCCGTCTCGACGGCGGAGAACGCGACCGCAGCCCTGGCTCTCTTCTCGGAGGTCGCACCCGACATCGTGGTCACGGACATTATCCTGCCGCGGATCGACGGGATCGCGCTCCTCCGCAGGATCCACGAGATCCGCCCCGATACGCAGGTCATTGTCATCACCGGGGAGCCCACGGTTGACACTGCAGCGGAAGCGGTCCGGCAGGGGGCGTTCGACTACCTCGCCAAGCCGATCACCGGGGCCGAGATCCGGGCGATCGTCGCGAGCGCCGCCCGCGTCAAGGAGATGGCCGACGATCGCCGCCGGCTCGAGGAGGAGAACCTCCGATACCGGTCTCACCTCGAGGAGGAGGTCGTGCGCACGGCGGGAGAGCTGCGGGCGAGCGAGGCGCGGTACCGCGCCGTCGTCGAGCACGCCACGGAGGCGATCTTCGTCGCTCAGAATGGGGTCATTCCGTTTGCGAACGCCGCCGCGACAACCATTTCTGGGTATTCGACCCACGAGCTTCAGACTCGGCCGTTTGCTGGGTTGCTTCACCCCGACGACCGGGCTCCCGTGCTCGACGCGTACGCCGGCCAATTGGAGGGGTATCAAGTTCCGGACTTCGATGAGTTCCGAATTGTCTGCGCCGACGGCAGCGTGAAGTGGCTCCGTCTTCGCTCCGTCCTGATCGACTGGGAGGGACGGCCCGCGTCGCTCAACGTCGCGCGCGACGTCACGGAGCGGAAGCTCGCCGAAGAGAGAGCGCGGCAGCACCAAGAGAGGGAGCACGCCGTGGACGCAGCGCTCCTCAAACTGGCGATGCTCCCGTCGCTCACCTCGGGGGATCTCGAAGCCACGCTGCGAACGATCGCGGAGACCGTCGCGGACACGATCGAGGTCGAGCGAGCGGAAGTGTGGCTTACAGAAGGCGAAGAAGGTGGATCCAGGTGCGTGGAGCTCTTCGAGCGCACCCCTCGGAGGCACTCGAGCGGTCGCAAGTCTTCCCTGTTGGTTCACCCAAAGTACTCGGCGGCGCTGCGCGTCGAGCGGTCCATCGTCGCCTCCGATGCACGCCGCGACCCACGCACGGCGGAGTTCAACGATAGCCACTTCATCCCGCTCGGAATCGGGGCGGTGATCGACGTGGCCGTCCGCGTGGGAGGACAGGTGACCGGCTTGTTCTCCGTCGAGCACGTCGGCCCGTCCCGTGTGTGGTTCGACGAAGAAGTGAGATTCGTGAACGAGACGGCGGGGCTCATAGCCGTCGCGGCCGAGTCGGCGAGGCGGCGTGCAATGGAGATCGCCCTCGAGCGGAGCGAGGCCGACTACCGGGCGCTGTTCGAGGACTCACCTGCCTCCGTGTTCGTCGAAGACTTCTCCGGGATCAAACGCACACTCGACGACCTTCGTCGTGAGGGCGTGGTCGACTTTGCTGGCTACCTTGACGCACACCCGGAACTGGTGGACGAGTGCATCCGAGCGGTACGCGTGATCGACGCGAACGAGGCCGCAGTCCGCATGCACCACGCGACCGACAAGGTGAACTTCCTCCGCCGCGTCGGTCAGGACTTCCCGCTGACCGGCAAGAGCGGGTTCCGAGACCGTTTGTGCGCCATCTGGCGCGGCGACCGCGTGTTCGACAGGGTGGACCAAGATCGCACGCTGGACGGGCAGACGCTCTACACCGCGATTCGCTGGAGTGTCCCTCCCGGGCACGAAGAGACGCTTGACCGCGTGCTCCTGTCGAAGACGGACGTCACGCCCGTCGTGGAGAGCGAAAAGAGACTGCGCCGCACGTTGGACGGCGTGATCGAAGCGATCGGGCAAGCAACGGAGTCGCGAGACCCGTACACCGCCGGCCACCAAAGGCTCGTCACGGACCTCGCGGTGGCGATTGCGGGGGAGTTGGGGCTTGAGGAGAACGTTGTCGACGGGATCCGCGCCGCGGGGCTCCTGCACGACGTCGGGAAGCTGGCGATCCCGGCCGAGATTCTGAGCAAGCCGAGCGCGCTTTCGCGGATGGAGATGGAATTAATGAAGGGACACCCGCAAGCGGGGTACGACATTCTGAAGACGGTGGACTTCCCGTGGCCGGTTCCCGACATCGTCCTCGAGCACCACGAACGGCTGGACGGGACGGGGTATCCCCGAGGGCTGACGGGACACTCGATCCGCCTCGAAGCCCGTGTGCTCGCGGTGGCCGACGTCGTCGAAGCCATGGCGTCTCACCGCCCGTACCGCCCCGCTCTAGGCATCGAGCCTGCGATCGAAGAGATCGTCAAGGGCCGCGGAACCGTCTACGACGCGGACGCGGTGGACGCCTGCGTACGGCTCTTCCGTGAAGGTCGCTTCGCGTTTCGCGTCGAGGTTCGCTAGGCCGTTTCCCCCGGGATCGTTCGAAGAGAGAACCGAGCCACCGTTTCGTTGTCGTCTGCGAACGTAAACTCGGCCTCGACGGTGGCTCCGCTGAGCACGAGCGGGAGCCAGTGAGCATCGTCCTGCCACATCCGCTCGTACGGGATCTCCTCGATCGGGAACCACTCGGGGCGCATCTCGTCGGATTCGCAAAGTACGCCGCGCCATCGGCCGGTGCGGAAGACGCTCACGTCGTGGTCGAATTCCGTCCGGAACGGGAAGAAGAACACGAGCCGTCCGGCGGAGATGAGGTCGGCTGAGGTTACCTCGAGCCCGCACTCCTCGCGAATCTCGCGAACGGCGGCGTCCCGGACGTCTTCCCCGCCCGCAATCTTGCCGCCGAACCCATTGAACTTCCCTTTTCCGAATCCGCGCTTCTTCAGGCCAAGAAGAACCCGTCGTGGGTTCTCTTCTACGAGGAAGCAGACCGTCGCGCGCTTCATCCCGTGCACCCCCGCGGACAGGATACCGGACGGGAGATTCGGCCGCAAAAGCAGTTCCCGTCGTGGTTGTGGGCACGCCGTGAGGAGGCGTGTAGAATCGAGCCTCGCGAGGAGAGGAAGGACATGGAACGGATCATTGTTCGCAACGGTCGGGTCGTGAGCGGGTCGGCGGTGCGAGAGGCTGACGTGCTCGTCGTCGGGGAGAAGATCGAGCGCGTCGAGATCGGGCTTCCGCGAGGCGCCGATCGGGAGATTGACGCGTCGGGGCACTACGTCCTCCCGGGCGTCCTCGACGTCCACACCCACCCGGTGTACCTCGACAACCTCGGGGCCCTGTCGGTCACGGCGGCGTACGGGGGCGTGACGACGCTCCTTCACTACGCATACGCAAAGCCGGGCCGGGGGCTCCTCGACGCGCTGCACGCGTTCCGCGACGAAGGCGAGGGCGGATCCATCCTCGACTTCGGTCTGCACGGCGGGGTGTTCGATCCGAAGAACCAGTCCGGCGAGATCCCGCAGGCGATGGCCGAGGGCGTGACGTCGTACAAGATGTTCATGACGTACGCCAAGCTCGGGTGGATGACCGACGACTACCAACTCATGAGGACTCTGGACATCCTCGGGCGGACCGGTGGAATGGGGATGGTTCACGCCGAGAACGGCCTCGCCACCGATTACCTGGAGGATCGGGCGAACGCCGAGAAGGCAGACCCGATCCGCGCCTTTGTCGAGACCCGCCCCGCGATCCTGGAGGCGGAGGCCGTCCACCGTGCGATCGCGATGGCGCAGGTTGCAAAGTGTCCGATCTACATCCCCCACGTGAGCGCACGCCTCGCGCTCAACGAGGTTGAGGCCGCGCGCGCCAAGGGGTTCCGCGTCTACGGTGAGACATGTCCGCAGTACCTGACGCTAACGAACGACGATCTCCTGCGGCAGAAAGCACTTCTCAAGATCGGTCCTCCGCTCCGCGACGCGGAGGACCGTGACGCGCTGTGGCGCGGGCTCGCCACAGGAGCGCTCGACACGGTCGCGTCGGACCACGCGCCGAAGGCGAAGAGCTCCGACGACGACTTCTTCGCGGCTCCGTACGGTTCGCCGCAGGTCGAGACGATGCTGCCGCTCGTGTACGACGGCGGCGTGGAGACGGGGCGGCTTTCGGTGGAGCGCCTGGTGCGGGTGATGTGCGAGAACCCGGCCAAGATCTTCGGCCTCTACCCGAAGAAGGGTGTGCTCCTCCCAGGGAGCGACGCCGACCTCGTCATCTTCGATCCCGAGGCGAAGCGGAGGATCTCCAACGCGGCCCAGCACTCCCACGCGACGTACACGGCGTACCAGGGACGGGAGGTCGTCGGGGCACCGGTTCTGTGCATGCAGCGCGGTCGGGTCCTCGTCGAGGCCGGGCACCTCCTGGCGAAGCCGGGGTGGGGACAATTCCTGGCGACGGCGGCGGGGCGCGTCGAACCGGCGGCGCTTCGATGACGAAGGATTCAGGAGAGGAAAGGGAGCACGGAATGATCACGCTATCGGGCAAGGACGTTCTTCGCGCGGACCAGTTCACGAAGCCGGAGATCGAGCGTGTGCTCGAGGTGGCAGCGAAGCACGAGAAGGCGCTCGCCGCGGGGAAGACCCTCTCGGCGCTGCGGGGCAACGTGCTCGCGACGCTTTTCTTCGAGCCCAGCACGCGCACGCGCCTCTCGT
>JBDKUT010000162.1:0-9273 GCA_039679545.1 Thermotogota bacterium | reverse complement strand
CGCCATCATCGGCGACTACTTCGAAGATCCCGTGTCGGGATGAATGATCTGGGCGATGAACGGGCGGGTGGACGACGAAGCTCCTTTTGCGGCGGAGCGCGCGAGGATGGTCGAGCGCGACCTCCGGAAGCGCGGGATCCGCGACGAGCACGTTCTTGAGGCAATGAGGAGAGTCCCGCGGCATCGTTTCGTGTCTCCGGCTTTCGCGACCATGGCCTACGCGGACGCTCCCCTCCCGACGGCCGAGGGGCAGACGATCTCACAACCCTACATCGTTGCCCTCATGACCCAAGCTCTCGCTCTGTCCGGCGGAGAGAAGGTCCTCGAGCTGGGCACCGGCTCGGGGTACCAGACGGCGGTTCTCACAGAGCTCGGTGCTGAGGTCTGGTCCGTCGAACGCTCCTCAGGCCTCCTCGCCGCCGCCTCGACTCGCCTCACAAGCCTCGGCTACCCACGGATTCACCTCGTCCTGGGAGACGGAACGCTCGGCCTGCCTGCGGAGTCTCCGTTCGACCGAATCCTCGCGACGGGCGGTCTGCCCCAAGTCCCGCTCAATCTGATCTCTCAACTCCGCCCGGCCGGCGTCTTCGTCGGCCCGATCGGGGAGCTCTTCGATCAACGGCTCGTGCGGATCGAGTATGATCCCCCTCACACGAAAGAAGAGACCCTGTGCGCGTGTCGCTTCGTTCCGCTCGTCGGGGAGGCCGGGTGGCCAGCGACCGCGCGGTGTCCGGAGGAGGATTCGTGAGGTTGATCGATCTACGAAGTGACACGGTAACCCAGCCCACCGATGGAATGCGCCGCGCCATGGCGAGCGCCGTCGTTGGAGATGACGTCTTCGGCGAGGACCCGACAGTCCGGCAACTCGAGGAACGGATGGCCGACCTCGTCGGGAAGGAAGCCGGCCTCTTCGTTGCAAGCGGGACCATGGCCAACCTCGTTGCCCTCCTGACCCACGCCGGGCGCGGAGACGAAGTCATCATGGGGAACCTCGCGCACACCTTCCTCTACGAGGTGGGCGGAAGCGCCGCCCTGGGCGGGATCCACTCCTGCGTGCTGCCGAATCAGGACGACGGAACCCTCGACCTTGACGCCGTCGCGGCCGCGGTGCGCAGCCGTGACGACATCCACGTTCCGCGCACGAAGTTGCTTTGCCTCGAGAACACCCACAATCGGTGCGGCGGGGCTTGCCTGTCCACGAGCTACCTCGACACGGCGGGAGCCGTCGCCCGCGCCAAGGGCCTGTCCGTGCACATCGACGGGGCACGGTTGCTCAACGCGTCTCGCGCCCTCGGCATCGCGCCCGCGAACCTCACTCGCGTCGCCGACTCCGTCTCCGTGTGCCTCTCCAAGGGGCTCGGCGCCCCCGTGGGCTCGGTCCTTTGCGGATCCAAGGACTACATCCGCGCAGCGCTGCGTTGGCGAAAGACGGTCGGCGGCGGCATGCGCCAAGCGGGAGTCCTCGCGGCGGCAGGCCTCTACGCCCTCGACCATCATGTCGAGCGGCTGGATGAGGACCATCGGAATGCAGGGAAGCTGGCGGAAGGAATCGCCGCCATTCCCGGCCTCTCGTCTCCTCAGTCCCGGTCCGCTCCGACCGCCTGGACGAACCTCGTCTACCTTGCGATCGCGCCCGCCACATTCCAAGAGCGCGGCGTAGACGCCAGAGTCCTCTCCGATCGCCTCCGCCGACAGGGTGTTCTTGCGCTCCCGATCGGCAAGGACAACCTGCACATGCGGCTCGTGACACACCTCGACGTGACGTCCTCGGACATCGATGTCGCCCTCGATGCCCTGCGGTCCGCCGTGCGCGGGACGTAGGTCCGCCCCCCTCCTGAACGACGTCGCCCCCCTTCGGAGTCCCTGCCCTGTCCGTGCCCCCGCGCCAGTTCTACGCTGGCCACACCGGGTGGTGAGAGGGGCTCTGCCAAGTAGAGGCCCTCGACCCTACGCATCGCACGACCGAAGGGGGAACGATGAAGGGGCTAGCGTCGGTTCTGGGGATCATCCTATTCTGCGGGTGCGCAGCGCTCGCCGGACCTCTGGAGCTGTCCATCGGCGGGGGACCGTCAGCCATTTCGCTCGACGCATTCAATGGGGTCATTGAGTCCTGGAATGCGCTGATCGGGTATTTCAACGAGTTCGCCGCCGCCCACCCCGACGTCTCCGGCTCCGTCCCAACCCTCAACCTCCTGACAACCAGCCTCGTCGCGCACGCTGCGGAGAGGTACTGGATCCTCGACTGGCTCGCCCTGGGCGCCCGGTTCGAGTACGAGCAGTCGGAGGCCACGACGTCGGGAACCTACGTCGGCGCCGAGACCTCCATGGTCGACATCGCTCTCCAGTACCGCACGATCGCCCTTCTTGCCGGAACCCGCATCCTCTTCCTCGATGCGGGGCTTCGCCTCGCCGGCGACCTGGCTTTGGGGTACTACCACGGTTCTCTCGACCACTCGGTGGTCTTCGAAGTCCCGAGCGAGTACACGGATGCCGTCTCCGGCCTTCCGCCGGAAGGCAGCGACCACCACTCCGGGGACACGGCGGGATTCGAGGTTGGGCTTGCCTTGGACGTTCCGTTCGCCGCGGGGGGCTACCTCGGCGCGGCGGTCGCGTACCGCTCGGCCGTAATCGGCTCCCTGACGAACACGGCCGGCGAAGAACTCGACCTCGACGGCGACGGAACCGCAGAAGATGCGAATCTGTCGGGAATCAGCGTTCGCTTTTGCTTCTCCATCAATATCGATCTCTCCCTCGACGGGGAAAAGGAGTAGTCATGAAAGGGGCACGACTCTGTCTGTTGCTCGGCGCGGTGATCCTTCTGGCGGGGTCCCTCGGCGGCTGTCTCGAGTTCGGCGTGACCCAGCCGCAGGCGCTGTTTACTGCCTCACCCGCCGAGCACGTCATCCCGTTCACCGCCAGCTTCGATGGGACCCTGTCCCAAAAGGCCGACAGTGAGATCACTTCGTACGTCTGGTCGTTCGGCGACGGAGGCAGTGCGACCGGAGCCCTGGTCGATCACACCTACACCGTGGACGGAAGTTACGAGGTCACGCTGACCGTGATCGACGAGGCCGGAGCCTCAGACACCACGTCACTCACCGTCGACGCCGAGAACCCGGTTCCGACGGCCGAGTTCTCCTACGACCCCAAAAGCAACATGGACGGCACCTACATCGTCGGGGCCATGGAGT
Source organism: Thermotogota bacterium (assembly GCA_039679545.1). GTDB lineage: Bacteria > Bipolaricaulota > Bipolaricaulia > UBA7950 > UBA9294 > JAPLGD01. The sequence goes on along the minus strand of JBDKUT010000162.1, from coordinate 6,082 downwards.
GGATCTATTTCGACGCGTCGCCCTCAAGCGACGACAGTGGAATCACCGCCTACGCCTGGGACTTCGGCGACGGCGACACCGCGACGGGGGTAGAAGTCAAGCACCGGTATGCGTCCTCCGGAGCCTACAACGTGACGTTGACCGTCACGGATGACGACGGAGGCGCGTCGACCTACGTCCAGATGATCACCGTAACCGGAAACGGCTCGTGCGGCTCCGGATCGGGCGGGGGGTCGTGCTCATGATCCGCCGAATTTGCCTGGTCGCTCTGGTCCTCAGTCCGCTCTTCCTGTCCGGATGCGTCCTGAACACGATCCTTGACGACGTAGTCAACTCGTACCCGCGGTCGGTCATCGACGCGAAGCCGACCGAAGGCACGGCGCCGCTGACCGTGACCCTCGATGCCCACTACTGCCGCGACGAAGACGGATTCATCACGGAGTACCGCTGGGAGCTCGGGGACCCGGCGTCCGCCACCGGATCGCAGCTCGGCTCAACGTGCACCCACACCTACACCGACCCCGGAACGTACCTCGTGAAGCTGTCGGTCATCGACAACGAAGGTGCGACGGACTCCCAGCAGGTCGCGATCGTCGTCAAGAACGCGCCTCCAGTTGCGCAAGCGACGGTCAGCGACTCGACGCCCTACCCCGGGGACACGGTCACCTTCGACGCCTCCGACTCGTACGACGTGACCGGCAGCATCGCGAGCTACGCCTGGGACTTCGGCGACGGCTCGACCGGCGAAGGCGTGACGGCCACCCACATCTACTTGAAGGGCGGGACCTACACCGCGACGCTTACCACGACCGACAACGAGGGAGCCTCGTCCCACACGAGCCTGACCATGACCGTCAAGACCGGATCCAGCAATTGCGGCGACGACGACTGCGGCGACGACTACACCGTGACCGCCGTGATCAACGGTCTGCGCTACGGATGCTCAAGCTACCACACGGTCAACGTTCCCGCTACGTTCGACGGCCTGTCTTCCCGGTCGGAGGGCGGGAAGATCGTGAGCTACCAGTGGGACTTCGGCGACGGCTCGACCACAACCGGCCCCACTGTGACTCACACGTACTACTCCTCCGGCGTTTACCTCGTCACGCTCACCGTGACCGACGAAGCGGGCGAAGTCGGGACGGCCTCCGGGTACGACAAAGTCGGCGGAGGCAGCTGCTCCTAGGACATCTGCAAGCGAACGCGACGAGGCCCGCTCCTCCCGGCCGGAGCGAGCCTCGGTCTTTTTGCGGCGAAGCTCTAGTAGACAACGTCGACGTCGACGAGCGAACGCTCGGCGTCGTAGTACTCGAGCACGAGGAGGAGCGGAGCATCCGCTTCGATGACCACAAGACCCCAGAACCCTTCCTCCAGTCCGACGTCGCTCGCCGTGCTCACGTACCGCGCAACGCGCGGTCCGAGCTCGAACGGCGTCGACCCCGCAATCCCGCCCTGCGCATCGTACAGCACCAGGGTCCCGGCGACGGCCCGGTCGTACGGATTGACGAGCCCGATCCCCGTGGTCCGATTCGGCGTGCTGGCGTAGTCCGCCGCCTGCACGGCACGCCCCTCGGTCTCGCACGCTTCGACGTTCTCCACGACAACCCACTCGTCGGACGCGGAGATCCACAACGCGACCGCGGCTTCGAACGGCGCGTCGATCCGGAGCAACCCCCACGTCGTGGCGTCGCGCTCGACGAGGAGCTGGTCGACAAACAGCACCTGGGACGCGTGCGCGGCAAGGGATTGCGACGTCTCGACGATCACGGCACCGTCCGCGTCGTAGACGATGCAGGTGAACGTGCCCGCCTCGTCTCCGGCGTTGGAGACGACGAGCGCCGTGCTCGTCTGCGCCGTGGAGTCGTGGTACGCCGAGTACGTGTCCGCCAGGGCCGCGAACGGCGCCGCGAGCGCGAAGACAAGGGCCCAGCCCAGAACGTTCCGTTTCACGCATCCTCCTTCGAGTCGTCCCGCCGTGAATCGAGAACGGCCGCGAGGAAGCGGCCGGTGTACGACTCCGCAACCCGAGCCACCTCCTCGGGCGTCCCGACGGCGACGACCGCCCCTCCGCCGTCTCCCCCTTCGGGGCCGAGGTCGATGATCCAGTCCGCCGTCTTGACAACGTCCAGATTGTGCTCGATGACGACAACGGTGTTCCCGGCTTCGACGAGGCGGTGGAGAACGTCGAGAAGCCGGTGCACGTCCGCGGCGTGAAGCCCCGTCGTCGGCTCGTCGAGGATGTAGAGCGTCCTCCCCGTCGAGCGGCGCGACAGCTCCTTCGCGAGCTTGATCCGTTGCGCCTCTCCTCCCGACAGCTCCGTCGCCGGCTGGCCGAGCTCGATGTACGAGAGCCCGACGTCGTCGAGCGTCTGAAGCCGGCCGGCGATCGCCGGAACGTTCTCGAAGAACTCGCGCGCCTCGTCGACCGACATGGCGAGAACGTCAGCAATCGACTTCCCTTTGTACTTCACCTGAAGGGTCTCGCGGTTGTAGCGCGATCCTTTGCAGACGTCGCAGGGCACGTAGATGTCAGGGAGGAAATGCATCTCGATCTTCTCCTGGCCCTGCCCTTGGCACACTTCGCACCGTCCTCCCTTGGTGTTGAAGCTGAATCGCCCCGCGTTGTAACCGCGCAGCTTCGCGTCCGGGGTGCGGGCGAACAGCGTGCGGATGTCGTCGAACAGCTTCGTGTAGGTCGCGGGGTTCGAACGGGGCGTCCGCCCGATCGGCGATTGGTCGATCTCAATCACCTTGTCGATCGCCTCGGCGCCGACGATGTCGTCGTGCGCCCCCGGACGGCGGGTTGCGAGGTGGAGCTTGTGCGCAACACCGTGGTAGAGCACGTCCTCGACCAGCGTGCTCTTGCCGGACCCCGAGACCCCCGTGACGCAGACGAACCGGCCGAGAGGGAACGTCACGTCGATGCCACGCAGGTTGTGGGCCGAAGCCCCGAGCACGGTCAGCGACTTCCCGTTCCCGCGGCGCCGCTTCGCCGGAACTGGAACCTGAAGCCGTCCCGACAGGTATTGCCCGGTCACCGACTCGCGGCACGCCGCCACCTCCTCCGGAGTCCCCGACGCCACGACGTAGCCGCCATGAGCTCCTGCGCCGGGGCCGAGGTCGAGAATGAAGTCGCTCTCCCGCATGGTCTCTTCGTCGTGCTCGACGACGATCACGGTGTTGCCGAGGTCGCGCAGACCTTTCAGCGTCTCGAGCAGGCGGCGGTTGTCGCGCTGGTGCAGGCCGATCGACGGCTCGTCGAGAACATAGAGAACGCCGGTGAGTTGGCTCCCCACCTGGGTCGCAAGCCGAATCCGCTGGGCCTCCCCGCCGGCAAGGGTTCCCGCCTGACGGTCCAGGGTGAGGTAGTCGAGGCCAACGGCCACCATAAACCCGAGCCTCGCCCGGATCTCTTTCAGGATCTGCTCGGCGATTCGCGCCTCTCGCGCGGGCAGCGACAGCCCCTCGAAGAACGTCAGCGCCGCCCGAATCGACAGCGTCGTCACCTGGTGGATGTTCATCCCCTCAATCGTGACGGCGAGAACCTCGGGCTTCAGGCGCGCCCCGCCGCAAACGGGACAGGGCAGCGTCGCGAAGTACTGCTCCATCTCCGCCCGCCACGACTCGGACGACGTCTCTCGGTACCACCGCTCGAGCGACGGGACGATGCCGCGGAATGGCCGCGTCACTGTGCGCGTCTGGCCGGACGTCGAGGCATAGTCGAACGAGATCGTCTTGTCGCCTGTCCCAAAGAGGATCGCCTCTCGCTTGGTCTTCGGGAGCTTGCCGAGCGGCTCGTACGGGTCGATCCCGAGGGCCGACGCGAGCCCGAGCATCTGCCCCTCGAACCAGCGGCTCTTGGTGTCGGCAAACGGGAGGAGCCCCCCGTCGAGGAGTCCGAGGCGCTCGTCAAGAACAAGCTCGGGGTCCACCTCTTTGCGCTCGCCGAGGCCGGTGCACTCAGGGCACGCGCCGTAGGGGTTGTTGAACGAGAACATCCGCGGACTCAGTTCCTCGTAGCTCACGCCGCACCGCGTGCAGGCGTAGTGCTCGCTGTACAACTGCTCCGTGCCGCTCTCAAGGGCGACGTTCACCAGCCCGCCGCCGTGCTTGAGCGCGGTTTCGATCGAATCGGCGATCCGTCCGCGCTTCTTCGCCTCGACCTCAACGCGATCGACGATGATGTCGATCGTGTGCTTCTGGTTCTTGGAGAGCTCGATCTCCTCGTACAGCGTGCGGGTGACCCCGTCAACGCGCACCCGCGTGAACCCCTCCTGGCGAATTTCCTCGAACGTCTTCTTGTACTCGCCCTTCCTCCCGCGGACCACCGGCGCAAGAAGCTGGACCTTCGATCCCTCCGGGAGCGCCATCACCGCGTCGATGATCTGCTCGGCCGATTGCTGCCGGATCGGGTCGCCGCACTGCGGGCAGTGCGGGTGCCCGATGCGCGCGTAGAGCAGACGAAGGTAGTCGTAGATCTCCGTCACCGTCCCCACGGTCGACCGCGGGTTGTGGCTGCGGGTCTTCTGATCAATCGAGATCGCTGGCGATAGGCCTTCGATCACATCCACGTCGGGCTTCTCCATCTGACCGAGGAACTGCCGCGCGTACGCCGACAGCGACTCGACGTAGCGGCGCTGACCTTCGGCGTAGATCGTGTCGAAGGCGAGCGAACTCTTTCCCGAGCCGGAGATGCCGGTGATGACGACCAAGCGGTCGCGCGGCAGCTCAACGTCGATGTTCTTCAGATTGTGCTCGCGCGCTCCCTTGATGTGGATGACGTTCATAGGTCTTTCCTCAACTTCCTAAGCTCGTCGCGCAGACTGGCTGCGAGCTCGAACTCGAGCCGCTCCGCCGCCTTGAGCATCTGGGCCTCGAGCTCCCGCGCGTAGGCGAGGAGCTCGTCGCGCTTCGCGGCCGTCGGACGCTCGCGCACGACGCTCGGCACCTCCGGCCGGGCGACGCGGAGCGCCTGCAGGATGTCGGTGACCTCGCGCTCAACGCTCTTCGGCGTAATGTTGTGCTCCTCGTTGTACGCGACTTGGATCCGGCGCCGGCGATTCGTCTCGTCGACCGCGTGGCGGATCGAGTCGGTCATCACGTCGGCGTAGAGAAGCACGCGGCCGCGAACATTGCGCGCTGCGCGCCCGATCGTCTGGACGAGCGACGTTCCGGACCGCAGGAACCCCTCCTTGTCGGCGTCGAGGACGGCGACGAGCGCGACTTCGGGGAGGTCGAGACCCTCGCGGAGGAGGTTGATTCCGACGAGCACGTCGAACTTGCCGAGACGTAGGTCGCGCAGGATGTCGACCCGGTCGAGCGTCTCGATCTCCGAGTGCAGGTACCGCGCCCGCACCCCCGCGTCCACCAAGTACTCGGTCAGGTCCTCGGCCATCCGCTTCGTCAGCGTTGTCACGAGTACCCGCTCGCCAAACTCGACCGCCTTGCGGATCTCGCCGAGCAGGTGGTCGATCTGCCCCTTCACGGGCAGGACCGTGACCTCGGGGTCGATGAGGCCTGTGGGTCGGATCACCTGTTCGACGGTCCGCTGGCTCTTGCGTTCCTCATACGGGCCGGGGGTCGCCGACGTGAAGATCACCTGGTTCACACGCTCCTCGAACTCGGAAAAGGTGAGCGGGCGGTTGTCGAGCGCCGACGGGAGGCGGAAGCCGTAGTCGACGAGCGTCGTCTTCCGCGACCGGTCCCCGTGGTACATGCCGCGGATCTGCGGCACGGTCTGGTGAGACTCGTCGATCACGAGAAGGAAGTCGCTCGGAAAGTAGTCAATGAGCACCGACGGCGGTTGTCCCGCACGGCGGCCGTCGAGGTGGCGGGAGTAGTTCTCGATTCCGCTGCAATAGCCGACCTCTTCGATCATCTCGAGGTCGTACATGGTTCGCGCCTGGAGCCGCTGTGCCTCCAGGAGCTTGCCCTCGCTGCGAAGCTGCCCCAGTCGCTGTTCGAGTTCGGCCCGAATGCCGTCGACCGCGGGCTGGATTCGCTCAGCGGGCATGACGTAGTGCTGGGCCGGGTAGATGAACACCTGGCTCTCCTCGGCCAGGATCTCGCCGGAGACGGGGTT
>JBDKUT010000161.1:0-6633 GCA_039679545.1 Thermotogota bacterium | reverse complement strand
ATCGCAGACGACACGGCGTCGGTTCTCATCGGCCGGTCACTCGCCGAGAGGCTGGCGCTCGCGCCCGGTGACGCCGTTACGCTCACGCTCACCACCGTGGACGGAGCGTACAATGCGAGCCCGTTCTTCGTGAGCGGCGTCTATCGGTTCACGAACGAGTCCTTCGAAGGACAGGTCGTGTTCGTGCCGCTCGGCTACGCGCAGCGGATCCTGAACACCGGGGGCGTCGACCGGGTGATTGTCTCGCTATCTCGACTGGAGGCCACGAACTCCGCACGGGAACGCCTGCAGTCCAAGTTCCACGCCGCGTCCCTTCCGTACGACGTGAGGACGTGGGACGAGCTGTCGCCGTACTATAGGCAGCTTTCGTCCTACTTCGACGCCCTTTTCGGCTTCCTGATCCTCGCCGTCTCGATCCTTGTCTTCTTCATCATCCTTCAAGTTCTCACCCTCGCGTTCCTCGAACGAACTCGGGAGATCGGGACGATTCGCGCCCTTGGCACAACCCGAGGGCAGGTGTTCCGCCTCTTCCTCTCGGAGAGCGCCTGGTTGGCCGTCGTTGGAGGCTCGGCGGGGATTGTCCTCGGACTGCTTCTCGGTGTTGGGTTCAATGCCGTCGGGATCCTGTGGCGGCCTCCCGGCACCGTGGAGCCGGTGAGACTTGGCGTCCATCTGGGGGCCACCACGGCGGCGATTCCGTTTCTTGTCAGTGTGGGAGCCACGCTGTTGTCAGCCTTGTTCCCATCGCTCGAGGCGGCGCGGCTTCGCGTCGTGAACGCGCTCCGAGTCGACTAGGAGGTCGAGGTGGAACTGCGAATCGCTCTACGCAACGTCTTCCGGAACCGTCGCCGCACCGCGTTCAGTCTGGCCGTGATCGTCGTCGGCACCGTCGTGTTCCTGTTCCTCCTCGGCTTCCTGGGCGGTACGCTCCGATCGACGGAGCGGTCCCTTTCCTGCGAGACCGGCGCCGTCCAGATTGCGGATCCGAGGCTGTTCGACAATCGAGCTGCGGGGTACGAGTACCTCATCGCCCCGGGCATGCGGGACGACGTCGCTGCCCTCGTGCTGAGGATGCCGGGTGTCACCGGCGTGACGTGGCAGCTCAGCTTCGCCGGGCTCGCGGGAGACGAGGGCGGGAGCACCCTGATCCTGGGGCGAGGTGTGATTTCGTGCGGCTGCGGCGAGGAATACGGGTGCATCGCGACGAGTGGGGAAGCGCTTCCCGGGGATGCGTCACGCGACGTGATCCTAGGGCGGAAGCTGGCCTCGAGGCTTGGTGTCGGCGTCGGAGATCGAGTGAACATCGCGACGGGGACGGCGTCCGGAACATTCAACGCGGCTACGGTCTCTGTCATCGGGGAGCTGGCCTACAGCCCGGAGACTGTGGAGGAGCAGCTTGGCCTCTTCCCCCTTGGATTCGTGCAGCGCCTCCTGAAGACGGATGGAGTGGAGCGGATTCTTGTCCGCGTCGCGGACCTGGACTCGGCGGATGCGCTTGCGAAGGATCTTACGCGGAGGCTCGAGGAAGCGGGGATTCCGCTCGTCGCGCGAACGTGGAAGGATCTGAATCCGAGCTACGAGTCCCTCAGCACGTTCTACGCAGCGTTCTCGGGACTCGCCGGCATTGCCGTCTTTGCCCTCGTCTTCTTCAGCGTCATCGAGGTCCTGACCTTAGCGTTTCTGGAGCGAACGCGCGAGGTGGGGACGATTCGAGCTTTTGGTGCGACGCGTTGGCGCGTCTTCCGAACGTTCCTCCTGGAGGGGGCGCTTATTGGGGCGCTCGGGGGAGCACTCGGCGTCTTCGTCGGCATAGCGGCGGCCTTCGGGTTCAACGCGGCGGGCGTGGCGTGGACGCCTCCCGGTGCGGCAACCCCTCAGCCGATCCGCCTCGAAGTCCGTGCGACGACAATCCTCGCCCCACTTGTGACGGCGCTCGTGGCGACGTGGGCGAGCGCCCTCTATCCCGCGTGGAAGAACTCGCGGTTGCGGATTGTGCAGGCTCTGCAAAGCGTCTGAGAATGAGGGAGAGGAGGTTCGATCAGGAACATGGGAATGGGGCTCGTCGTTGTGGCATTGATGGGGTTCTCGCTTGGGATTGTGGGCCAGGGAGACCTCTCGGACGAGGCTCTCCTTCAGGCGTTGGACGAGGCGCGGTTCTTCGCGCCGGAGGTCACCACGGTGCAGGTCCGAATCACGTCGGAGAAGCCTGACGAGACGAGGGTCGCCGAGCTCATCCTCCAGTTCGCAACGCTTTCCGGGGGGGCGTACGCACGAATCACGTTCCTGTCCCCGAGCGATCTCGCGGGGCAGATCTTCCTCAGCACGCCGGACGCGACGTACTTCTTCGGACCGGATCTCGACTTCCCAATCAAGACGTCGGCGACAGCCGAGGTTTTCGGCGACTCGGCCGTCGCGCAGACGAGCGGCATTCGATTCGCCGAGAAGTACACGGTGACGAATCGGCGCACGGAGGTCTCCGAGAACGGTGGCGTTCGTCTCGTGGTCGACCTCGCGGCCGTCGACTACACGGTGGCGTTCCAGGCGATCACCGTGCGGGTGGATCCGCTGACGCTTCGGCCGTTGTCCGCGACGCTCTACGCGCTGAGCGGCCTTCCGTTCTATGACATTGACTACACCGAGTACGCGACGTACGGCGAGAGCGACCTGTACGTGAGCGTCCAACGGATCACCAATCGACTGATCGCGGGACGGACGACGCTGTCGGAGGTCCTCGGACTCGACAGTACACCTCTGGCTCCAGAGCTGTTCGATCCGGGGGCTCTCGGCTCCTCGGGGTAGGAGAGAGGACGGTTCGTCGGGCGAATGAGAGGTGGGACCGTCTCTTCAGCGGTCGCTGGAGTCCGTGGCTTCGCTTGTGAGGATTCCGGCGGCGGCCAGGGCGCCATGTTCGCTCGACGGAGTGCGGGCGTCCCGCACCTCGACAGGTGACCGGCGGCCGGCCGGCACAGAGGCTTCCTAGGGTAGATTCGTATCCTACTCCGCGGTCAAAAGGAGAGGGCATGGACAAGAGCAAACGCGTGGTGGTCTTCGGCCTCGCCGGGCTGCTCATCGCGGTGGCACTCGTGGGAGTCGGCCAGCAAGTGGCGGCGCCGCAGGTGAATCTCACCTCGAAGCCCACGGCGGTTGACCAGATTCTGACCTTCGTCGACAGCGTCTCGAACTACCTCGGTCAGGGGATGCTGTACATCCTCAACCTCATCACCAAAGACCGGGTCTCGAAGGATCTCGAGAAGCCGCTCGGCTACATGGCGCTGATCACACTGCTCCTTCTGTTCTTCGGGTTGATCGAGTTCGCTCGGAAGGTCATCTGGGTCGGACTGATCGTCGGCTGGGTGCTGATCATCGTCCGCATCATTCTGGACGCGCTGAAGGTGTAGGCGTCGCAGCGGGTGCTATCGGGGTTGCCTCGGCGCCCGACCGCGGGCGCCAAGTACGCCCCAAACGCCAAGCAGAACGAGAGCCATCCCGCCGATGGCCAGGGGGGAGATTGGCTCTTTGAGGATGAGGGCGCCCAAGAGAACGGCGATCACGGGGTTCACGTAGGCGTACGTCATGACGACCCCCGTCGGCAGGAGTCGAAGCGCGTGGACGAACGACGTGAAGGCCGCGATCGAGCCAGCCACGACGAGGTAGGCCCACGCGCCCCACGCGGCGACGCTTGGAGTGGGCAGCGGCTCTCGCGTCACGAGCGAGACGGCGACGAATCCGAGAGATCCGAACAAGAGGAGATATCCGGAGGAGACGACGGGAGTCACCCCCACCGGACGTCGCGTCTGGAGGACCGATCCCGCCGCCCACGTCACGGGAGCCACCAAGAGAAGCAGGACGGAGAGCCCATCGGCTGGGTCGGCTGCCAGGAGACGAGGAACGCTGAGAAGTCCGACGCCGGCAAACCCCACGCCGAGCGACGCGACGAACCGCCACCCCGGACGGCGTCGATCGATGACGGCGTCAATCAGGGTCGTCCAGATCGGGATGGTGGCAAGGACGAGCGCGGCGTACCCGGAGTCGACCCGTTGCTCGGCGAGGTTGACGAGGCCGTTTGCACACGGCCACAAGAGAAGTCCCGCCGCGGCGAGAGTGAGCGCTTCGCTCCGCGTGAGGCGGAGCCTCGACTTCTTCCATAGTCCCCACACGAGGAGCACCGCTCCCGCGACGATCAACCGCAGCGCACCCAACGCGAACGGTGGGAACCCCGTATCCGATCGGACGGCCACGCGGATGGCGAGGTACGTGCTCCCCCACACGACGTAGACGACGAGTAGGTGAAGGATTCCTGCAGGCAGCGCGTGGGACTTTGGTTTCTCGAGCATACCGATCCTCTTCGTGCGGGCGGCTCGAAGGAACAAGGCCGGCTCCGCATCTGCGGAGGGTACTTGTCTCTCTTCGGTGCGTCCAACCCGCGAAGGCCAGCCACGGGGGCGCGTCCAGCGAGACGGAGATTGCGGTCAGTGCCCGAAGGCGCTATGCTGGCGAGCTAGCGTTGGACGGTCTCGCTAAGGGCGGAACCCGAGGAGGGGCGATGGCAGAGGTAACCCTCACGCACGTGACGAAGCGGTTCGGCGATTTCGCGGCGGTCGACGACGTCTCCATGGTCATTGAGGATGGCAAGTTCACCGTCCTCGTCGGGCCGTCTGGATGCGGGAAGACAACGACCCTGCGGATGATCGCGGGGCTTGAGGAGATCACCTCCGGCGAGATCAGCATCGGCGATCGAGTGGTGAACCAGGTCCCTCCGAAGGATCGCGATATCGCCATGGTCTTCCAGAACTACGCGCTCTACCCACACATGGATGTCTACAACAACATGGCGTTTGGGTTGAAACTCCGCAAGTACCCGAAGGCGGAGATCAAGGAGCGTGTGATGGAAGCCGCGGCGCTTCTCGGCATCGAAGGGAAGCTGAAGAGCAAGCCGCGCGAGCTCTCCGGGGGGCAGCGCCAGCGCGTGGCGGTCGGGCGTGCGATCGTGCGAAACCCGAAGGTCTTCCTGTTCGACGAGCCGCTGTCGAACCTTGATGCGAAGCTTCGCGTCCAGATGCGAACCGAGCTCGAGCAGCTGCACCACAAGCTTCGGACGACGACGGTGTACGTGACGCACGATCAAGTCGAGGCGATGACGCTCGGTGACAGGATCGCCGTGATGAAGGATGGCGTCATCCAGCAGTACGCGCCGCCGCAGGAAACGTACGACCATCCGTCCAACCAGTTCGTGGCGGGCTTCATCGGCAGCCCCGCCATGAACTTTCTGTCGGCGAAGGCAACCCGCGAGAACGGCCGCATCGTCCTCTCCGGGAGCGGGTTCGCGCTCCGTCTTCCTGCGGAGCGTGCCGCCGATCTGCCGGCGAGCGTCGTGATGGGCGTCCGTCCCGAGGACCTCGACGGGCCCTCCCCGTCCACCGAGGACACCATCGCGGTCAAGGTGTCCGTGAAAGAGCAGCTCGGCCACTCTCTGCTTGTGTACGGGGACGTTGACGGGACCCAGATCGTCGCCAGCCTCGATCCTCACAGACAGGTCACGATCGACGAGGAGATCCGACTCAAGGCGAACGTCAAGGCGATCCACGTCTTCCATCCCGAGACGCTCGAGACGCTGCTCTAGCGTCGCGTACGGGTTGCGTGCCGCCCGCGCCCTCGAGCGCTTCCCGGTGGAGGCTTCCGAACTTCTTCTTCGGTGCCGAAGGGCGTTGACGCGATTCCTGTCAGGACGTACCATTCCTCGACTGGCCAGAGTGGCGGAATCGGCAGACGCGCGGGACTCAAAATCCCGTGTCCCGTGAGGGACGTGTGGGTTCGACCCCCTCCTCTGGTACCACGAGTGCCGAGAGCACCCAAAGAGAAGCCCCGGTCGGGGGCTTCATCGTTCTCCGGTCAGCGCCGGGGGGGCGCTCCTAGCGCTTCCTTCGGTCGCGGTCTCGCTCCCAGTCCCATTCGCGCTTCGAGTCCGGCTTAACCGCCTTCTCACCCCATGGAAGGCGAGATGTATCCTCCTCGCGACCCTTGCGAGTGCGTCGAAGGAACGTGGGAATGTCGAAGTCGTCACTTCCGACGCGGCTCTCTTGCTCGAGCTTCGAGAGCATCGTCTCGCTCGACAGCGGAGCGCCCTCTTCGTCTTCACCCTCGTAGGGCACGGCGAAGCCGGTGGCGATGACGGTGAGGCGCACCTTCTCCATTCCATCTCGGATGGCGGTTCCGAAGATGATGTCGGCGCGGTCCGACACGGCTTCGCGGATCAGCGAGGCCGCGGCCGTCACCTCTTCGAGGGTGAGGTCAGCGCCGCCGGTGATGTTCATGATCACCTTGCGCGCGCCGTGGATGGATCCGTCGAGGAGCGGAGACGAGATGGCGTTGCGCGCCGCCTCCTTCGTCTTTCCCTCTCCTTCGCCCTCGCCGATTCCCATCATCGCGGTGCCCGCGTCGCGCATGACGCTGTCGACGTCGGCGAAGTCGAGGTTGATCATGCCGGGGGTCGTGATGAGGTCGGAGATGCCTTCGACGCCCTTTCGAAGGACTTCGTCGGCCATCTCGAACGCCTTGGTGATTGGCGTATCAGCGGACGCGACCTTGAGCAGCTTGTCGTTCGAGATGCAGATCAGGGCGTCGACGCTCTGCGAA
>JBDKUT010000160.1:0-47721 GCA_039679545.1 Thermotogota bacterium | reverse complement strand
TGAGGACATAGACCGGGTCATGAAGTCTCTGCTCGACCAGCTCGGACGGATTGACATCCTCATCACCAACTGCGGTCCCCCACCGCACGGCCGGTTCGCGGAACTGGACGACGCGAAGTGGGATGTGGCGCACGACCTGGTGATGAAAAGCGTGGTGCGTCTCTGCCGCCACGCGATCCCCATCATGCAGCGGCAGGGGTTCGGGCGAATCATCAACATCACGTCAACCTCCGTCAAGCAGCCGCTCGGCGACATGGTGCTGTCCAGCGCCGCGCGCATGGGGGTCGTTGGGCTGGCGAAGATCCTCTCGAATCAGTACTCGCGCTCGGGAATCACGGTGCACGTCGTCTGCCCGGGTCCGTACATGACCGAAGCCGAGGCGAAGTTCTTTGCCGAGGAGGGACAGAAGAAGGGCATCACGTCGGAGCAGGCCGCCGCGGAGTGGTTGACCGACATCCCGATGGGGCGCATTGGCGACCCCAAGGAGTTCGGGGACGTCGTGGCCTTCCTTGCATCGGAGCGTGCGTCGTACATGACCGGAAACGCGATTCAGGTCGACGGCGGCCGAGTTCAGGCGATGCTGTAGCGAGGTGATCCGTCCGCCATGGGAGACCACCAGACGTCCATCATCGAGTTGCACGGCGTGTACAAGGTGTTCGTGTCGGGGAATAAGCGAAACCCCATCGCCATGCTTGCTCTGCAGAACGCCGAGTTCACCGTGCCCCAGGGGGAGTTTCTGACCATCGTCGGCCCGAGCGGGTGCGGCAAGTCGACCGTCCTCAACCTGATCGCCGGCCTGATGCAACCTTCATCGGGACAGGTTCTGTACAGGGGCGGCGAGATTCGCGGGATCAACACTCAGGTCGGCTACGTGACGCAGGACGACAACCTGCTTCCATGGCGAACGGTGGTCAAGAACGTGGAGTTCTCGCTTGAGGTGCGAGGGGTGGCTCGACGCGATCGCGAGAGGCTGGCCGAAGAGCACGTTCGGCAGGTCGGCCTGACCGGGTTTGAACAGCACTACCCTCACGAGCTGTCGGGCGGGATGCGGAAGCGCGTGTCGATCGCCCGCACGCTCGCCTACAACCCCGATGTCATCTTGATGGATGAGCCGTTTGGCCCTCTGGATGCTCAGACGCGACTCGTGCTTCAGGACCAACTGCTCTCCCTGTGGGATGAAGGGAAGCAGACGGTCGTTTTCATCACCCATGATCTCGTGGAGAGCATCGTCCTCGCCAATCGCGTTATGGTGATGAGTTGCTCTCCGGGGAGGATCAAGAACATCTACCCCGTGCCGCTGGCCCATCCGCGCGACGCTTTCCACATCCATGAGGTGCCCGGATTCGACCACATCTACGACCAGATTTGGCAGGACATCCGAGAGGAGATCCTCGCACAAGGGCGCGGAGCATCCTGTGCCAGCAATGGGAGCTCGCGATGAGCGTCCCGGACTTTGTCGAGCAGCTCAAGGAGGCAGAGCGGGAGCTGTATCAGCGCCGCGCTCGGCGTCGCCACATCCTGAAGTGGACGCTGCGAACGACGATCGTCGCCGTGGTCATCCTCCTCTGGCAGTTCGGCGCAGGCGCGCTCTTTGACGAGGGATTCAGCGGTACGCCATCGGGGATTGTCCGGACACTCGTCCAGTTCGCGAGATCCGGGAGCCTCTGGCCCGACCTTCAGAGCACGTTGATCGAGGTGCTTGCAGGGTACGGCATCGGAGTGGGCGCCGGGATTTTTGCGGCGTGCCTCCTGCCCTTCTCCCGGCGCTTCTACAACGTCGTGTTCCCTTTCATCCAAGCCTTCTACGGCATTCCGAAGATGGCGCTCGCGCCGATCCTGGTGATGTGGTTCGGACTCGGGATCGCACCCAAGCTCATCGTAGCCTCCATCATGTGCTTCTTTGTGGTCTTCGTGAACACAGTGATGGGCCTCAACTCCGCTTCGGAGGAGCTGCTGAATGTGGCCCGTGTCATGGGGGCCTCCCGACTTCAGTTGACGTATCGGATCCTCTTCCCTTCAGCGCTGCCGTACACGGTGACCGCGATGCGTGTGGCCTCGGCTAGCGCCGTCCTGGGTGCGATCTTGGGGGAGTTCGTCGCAGCTCAGCGAGGAGTTGGCGTTCTGATCAATCGAGGCTCGAGCCAGTTGGCACCGAATACGGTCTTTGCCGGCGTCCTGATCCTGACCGTGCTGAGCTTGCTCCTTAGCGGACTGCTCGTGCCCATGGAGCGGTGGATCGGGCGAAGGGAGCCGAAGCAATGAGCCTCTCCACAGGAACTCTGCGTCGGGAAGTGATGTGAAAGGAGGTGCCTGGCATCGGACGGAGCATGGAACGGCAAGGTGTGGGCTACGGTAGCTTACGATCAGTGCAAGAGACGTACGAGTCAGGAGGAGACGGTATGCAAGTTAGCAGGTTTCCCCGGATAGTCGTGTGGGTGGCTCTTCTCACAATGGCGCTAGGGCTATCTTCGCTGGCAGCGAGTCTGCCCAAGGTTGTTCAGGCCGGCTTCCTGGTCGGAAGCATGAACGGGATTCTGCTTGCCGACGAGCTTGGCTACTTTGAGGACGAGGGTCTGGACTTCGAGTTCGTCGAGATCGCGAGCGGCGCTCTGGGCGCCGCGGCGCTCGTCTCCGGCGACGCCCAGTTCGTAGACTTGGGCATCGATGACGTCGCGAACTTGCAGTCGCAAGGCAAGGACATCGTCTTCATCTACAACGTCGAGAACGGACTGAGCATGAACCTCGTTGTTCGGAACGACGTCCTGGCCGAGAAGGGGGTTACCCCCCAATCGCCGATCAACGACCGGATTGCTGTGCTGAAGGGCCTGCGCATCGGGATCACACGCCCCGGCGCGGTGACCCAGCTGTTCCCCCAGTATATGCTCCAGATGATCGGCGCGGACCCCGAGCGCGATGCGCAGTTCCTCGCCATTGGCAACGGGGCTGCCCTGTATGCCGGCATTGTTGCTGACCAGATCGATGCATTCATGCTCTCTGCGCCGAATCCGCAGAAGGCGGTTGCCGACGGCGTTGCGACGATGCTGATCCGGCCTGGGCAAGACATCGACATCTTCAAGGAGTTCATGTTCACCAACATCGCGGTGAACCGGGACTGGGCGGAAGCGAATCCCGGCCTTTGTGTTGGCTACTGCAAGGCCGTGGATCGGGCCAACAAGTATATCGTCGACCATCCAGCAGACGCCGCTCGGGTCCTCCAAGCTCGCTGGTACACGTCAACACCCGTGGAGATTATCGAGGCGACGCTGATTGGGTTCGGCAGCAACACGGACGGCCTGATCACCGAGCAGGGAATCAAGAACCAGCTCGAGGTCTACGGACAACTCGGCGTGATTGAAGGCGAGTTCAACACGACGGAAGGCGTCCTGTGGACGAACATCTACAACCCGAATACGGTGAGCAACTAAGCGAAGCCGTGACCGGTTGGGGGAGGAGGCGCTTCTGGGCGCAACCCAAAGCGCCTCTCCCTCGCATCACTGGCTGACGGGGGAGTCCTCGAGCGAGAAAGGAGCCCGGAGGAAGATGCAGGCGCTGGATGCGTACTCGATCGAGTTACAGGACAACGTTCGATCCAAGTGGCAGCACGAACGCCGATGGATGTCCGCGTCGACGCTTCTGGCTCGCATCGCGCTGATCGTCTTGTTCTTTGTCGCCTGGGAGTTGGTGTCCGGGCGGTTGATCGACCCTTTCTACATCTCCTCTCCTTCTGCGGTGCTTAGGCAGTCAGTCAAGTGGCTCCGTTCCGGCACTTTATGGTATCACCTCCAGTTTACCCTGATCGAGATGTCCCTGGGATACCTGCTGGGCGCGGTGACGGCCATCTCGATGGCGATCGTCCTAGGCCTGCTTCTCTTTTTCTATGAGGTCATCGAGCCACTCGTGTTGGTTGTGTACTCGATCCCCTCGATCGCCATCGCGCCGCTTCTGATCATGTGGCTGGGTGTCGGCATGTTGCCCAAGATCCTGCTTACGGCGTTCTTCGTCTTCTTCATCATCTTCATGAACACGATTCGCGCGATCCGCAATGTGGATCGCGGGCTGTTGACGGTCGCGAAGACGCTCGGGGCAAGCCGCGCAGCAACGATCAACAAGGTCATCATCCCCGCGGTTCTTCCGTTCATGCTGACGTCTCTCGGAATCGCTGTGCCCGACGCTGTCGTCGGTGCTGTCGTCGGTGAGTTCATCGCGTCCTACCGGGGTATCGCTTTCCTGATCTCAATGTCGAGCACGAAGTACAACACAGCGGGCGTGTTCTCCGCCCTCATCGTGCTCGCGTTGGTGGTTGTCATCCTGAACGCGGGAGTCTCTGTTGTCGTGAAGGCGTTGGCCAAGAAGACCGCAGGAATGGCGTAGACGCCGCGGCATCAAGCTGCCGTTCGGTAACGAAAGGAGCGAGTGTGTCAGACGTGCTGGAGAAACAACTCGTGTTCCCTCGCGAGGAGTATGAGAGCCGTATCAAGCGTTTGCAGCAGCGGATGGCTGAACAGAGCCTCGACGTCCTCCTTGTCTTCACGCCGGAGAACACGCACTACTTGTGTGGATATCAGTCCATTGGATACTCCTCGTTCCAGTGTCTCGCGGTGAGCAGCCAAGGACGCCTGATGTTGCTCGTGCGCGAAATGGAACTAGGGTGCGCTGAGTACTCGTCGACCGTGGATGACATTGTCCTCTAC
This sequence comes from Thermotogota bacterium, assembly GCA_039679545.1. Lineage (GTDB taxonomy): Bacteria > Bipolaricaulota > Bipolaricaulia > UBA7950 > UBA9294 > JAPLGD01. Next base: position 43,030 of record JBDKUT010000160.1, on the reverse strand, counting down.
TCCGACAATCAGGCGCCGGCCGAGGCGCTCCTCGCGGCGCTGGACGCCCGCAAGCTTGCCAAAGGGCGCGTGGGGGTGGAGGAAGAAGCGCAGTTCCTGACGGCGCGGGACTTCGGTCGCGTCATGGCGAAGCTGGGCCGTGCAGGGCTGCCGGTCCACGGTCTGGTCGAGGCGCTGCGCGCGATCAAGTCGCCTCAGGAGATCGAGTGTCTGCGCGAATCCGCCCACATCACGGAAGCCGGCATGGCCGAGGGATTGGCTGCAGTGAAGGCCGGGGTAAGCGAGAACGACATCGCCGCCGCGATGTTCCACGGCTGCATGGCGCGGGGCGGCGAGTACTTGTCGTCCCAACCCATCATCACGGCGGGGAGAAAGTCGGGGGTCGCCCACACGACGTTCCATCGTTACGTGCTGAAGCGCGGAGACGTCGCGCTGCTCGAGTTGGGCGGCTGTTACAACCGCTATACCGCTGCATTGATGCGAACCGGCTGCGTCGGAGAGCCGCCGGCCGAAGTGAGGCGGATGTACAAGACGTGCGTCGAGGGCCTTGCGGCTTGCATTGCCGCCATCAAACCAGGTGTGAGAGCCGAGGTGCCGCATCGCGCGTGCCAGGCCGTCATCGACGACGCGGGGTACACCGAGAACTTCCGCAAGCGTGCGGGGTACTCCGTAGGCGTCAGCTTTCCCCCCGACTGGGGGGAGGGGCACATCGTCAGCCTCTCGGAAGGCGATCAGACGATTCTCCAGCCTGGCATGGTGTTCCACATTCCTCCCGCGCTTCGTAGGTACGGCATGTACGGCGTTGGCGTGAGTGAGACGGTGCTCGTCACGAAAACGGGCGCCGAGATTCTGACGCACCTCAGCCAGGACCTTGTGGCCTGAGAGTGGACGAGGCGACTGTGAGAGTGAACCTGCGTTGCCCGAACGCCCTGGAAGCAGGAGGGTGCACGACGCTCCTCCTCGGAAAGGACGCCACCGCCGACGGATCGGTCACGGCGGCCTTCAACTCGGACGGGGGATCCGTGGCCTGGCTGGAGATGCAGCCGAGACAGAACCACGCCGCTGGAACGAAGATCCCGATCTACCGAGACTGGCGTAGAGCGAGACAGGACATCGCGGCGTACGTGCCCCAGGCACGGGCAACAGCTCGAGTGCTCGGCACGGACTACCTTCCCTGCATGAACGAGCACCATGTCGCCATGGTGATGAACGCGTGCCGCTCCCGGCGTCTCCTGCGGCGGGCTGCCGAAAGCTACATTAGCCACTTCCAGCTCATGCGGATCGCGCTAGAGCGTGCGAGATCGGCGCGCGATGCCGTCGCCATCATGGGCGCCCTCGTAGAAGAGCACGGCCTGTTGGACGTGGGGCCGTTCCCGTCCGGAAAGAACATCGGGGTCATTGATCTTGCAGAGGCTTGGTGGTTCAACGCTCCAGGAGGGCATGAGTGGATCGCGCAGCGCGTGCCGGACGACGCCGTGTCAGTAAACGCCAACCGCTTCTGGCTGAGCGGAGAGGGCAACCCGGAAGGAGGCGAGTACCTGAGTTCACCGGGACTGATCCCTTATGCCGTGCAGCAGGGTTGGTACGATCAGGCCTCTAAGCGTCCGTTCTCGTTCTGTACGGCGTACGGTGACCGCGATGGAGACGGTGTGCCGAGCAGCCACCGGGTGTACAGCACACTACGTGAGTGGCGCGTGATGAGCCTCGCCGGCGGCCACGCGCTGCCCGAGCCAACTCAGGGCGTCGAGTGGGCCGGCCCGCACTTCGTCGTCCCACGTCACAAACTGTCCCTTCTCGAGGTTCTGGCTATCCTGCGCGACCACTACGAAGGGACTCCGTTCGACACGACCCGCCCGGAGAACGGCGGGGGAGTCTACGGGTGTCCGCACCCCCCCTTCGCCGTCCCAACGCCGTATCCGAGACCGATCGACATGTTCAACACGCAGTTGAGCTACGTGGCTCAAGCTCGCGGGGCCTTACAGGCCCCGGCTCCCGACGTGGTCTGGTTTTCTTTTCACTCACCTTCCACGGGGTGCTACGTGCCCCTCTTCCCGGCGGCGGACGCCCTACCAGAGGGATACGACACCGGCGATCCGCACAAGGGCGCGTTCTGGAAGTTCTTCTCGTTGGGCGCCTTGGCTCGCCATGGCTGGAGCCTGCTCTACCCGGCCATCCGGGAAGCGTACGACGCCCTGGAGAGGGAATGGATCGACGCGCTGCCGGACCTGACCGAACGCGTAGCGGCTTTCCAGCGCCATGACGATGAAGGGGGGCTCCGTAACCTGCTCGCGAGAACCAGTGGTGAGGCTGCGGCGCGCGCCTTGGCGACCTGCGAGACGCTCACGTTGTCGGCACGCGCGCAGCTTGCCGAGCTGCTGATGCAGGAAACGCTCGACGAGCCCGCCAGCACGGCGGACGGAAGGTAGGTCGACATGGTGGATGGCCGATCGACGCAGTGGTTCGGAGAAGAAGTAGATCTCCTCGCACGATTGGTGAACGTCGACAGCGGAAGCGAAGACATGGCTGGCGTTCGGCGCGTCGCAGACATCCTGTCGGCTGAACTATCGTCGCTCGGTTTTGATGTGCAGTGGCTTGCAGAGAACCGCTTCGCCCCGACGGTGTACGCAACGTGGGGGCCCAGCAGCCGGGCTGTCATGCTGATGGGGCATATGGACACGGTGTTCCCCGCCGGGACCGCAGCCCGCCGCCCGTTCGCGATGGACGCGTCAACCCAGACGGCGCGGGGACCCGGAGTGTTGGACATGAAGGGCGGACTGGCCCTTCTGGTGTGCGCTCTGCGCATGGTCTGTGAGAACGGGATTCGCGCGTCGGAAGTGGGGCTCCGTGTCTTCCTCAACGGAGACGAGGAGCCGGGCTCTCCCGAAAGCCGGGCGCACCTCCCCGCTGTGGTCGGGGGAGCCCAGTGCGTCTTCCTCCTCGAGCCGCCGGACACGGAAGGCAAGTTGGTGCTTTCGCGCAGGGGGGTCGGCGTCTTTCACTTCGCAGCCGCCGGCCGATCGGCTCACGCCGCCGAGGGGATGGGGGCCAATGCGATCCACGCGTTGATTCAGGCGCTTGGAGACACGATACGTCTTCAGGATTCCGAGCGGGGAACTTCCGTCAGCGTCGGAGTGCTCGGTGGCGGAACGGGGCCGAGCGTCGTCCCGGATGCGGCAGAGGCCGTCGTGGACGTCCGGGTCGCCAGTCGGGGAGAGCAGGAGCGGATCGAGCGTGCGCTCGCCAGGATCGTGCACGCCACGTACACGGCCGGTACGTCTGTCTCTGTCGCGGGGAGGTTTCACCGCCCGCCAATGGAGCCGGTTTCGGGAACCGAGCGGTTCCGGGATCTCATCACATCGGTCGCAAGAAGTCTGGGGACGGAGCTTGCCTTCGAGGCGGAGCCCCGTGGAGGAGCCTCAGACGGAAACCTGCTGACCTCGCTGGGGGTGCCCTGCATTGACGGGATGGGCCCTGCCGGGGGAGGGGCCCACACGAACGACGAGTGGGTCGATCTGACCTCTCTCCGCGTCCGGACCCTGCTCCTTGCCGAGGTGCTCCGAAGGATAGTCAAAGGAGAAGCCGCCAGCAAAGGCGGTAGCGACGGGCTTGGGTGAAACAGAGCGAGGTTGAGGGGGGTCGGACTGGCTCCCGGGAGGCAGCGGCGTGGAGAGGCCGCGGGGCGGGATCTCGCGCCAGGTGTGCGAGCCCCGGAGAGAAGCGGACAGCTCCGCGTTGGTCAGGAACGGAGGAAGACATCATGCGACAGGCTCTATCAACGAAGGTAGCGAGCATAGCGTCGTCGGCGACCGAGGAGGTCGACAACGCGCTAAAGACTCTCCTGCGAGAAGGAGCCAAGGACGTCATTTCCCTGGGAGTGGGGGAGCCGTGCTACGACACGCCGGAGAACATCAAGCGTGCGGCATGTGAGGCGCTCGCGGCGGGGAAAACCAAGTACGAGCTGACGGCTGGGGACTTCGCACTGCGGGAAGCGATCTGTTCCAAGCTCACGAAGGAGAATGGCATCGTTGCGGCGGTGCAGGACGTCATGGTAACTCCCGGTGCGAAGTACGCGATCTACCTAGCGTTCCAGGCGATGCTGGAACCGGGCGATCGGGTACTGCTGCTTGACCCTGCGTGGGTGAGCTACGAGCCGGCTGCACAGATGGCGGGCGCTGGTGTCGTGCGCGTCCCCTCGAGCCCCGTGGAGGGGTTCCAGCCTGACCTCGACAGAGTCGCCGCATGCCTCGACGACTCCATTCGAGTCGTCGTGGTCAACTCGCCGTGCAATCCTACAGGGGCCGTCTTCCCGCCCGAGACCGTCCGCTCCATTGTACGAATGGCGAAGGACCGCGGCGCGTATGTCCTTTCGGACGAGATCTACGAGCGTCTCAACTACGGCGCGGAACGGTACAGCCCCGCGTCCGAGTTCGACAACGTTATCACCGTAAACGGCTTCTCCAAGAGCTACGCCATGACCGGCTGGCGCCTAGGGTACGTGGCGGCGCCGCGCGGGATCCTGAAGGGAATGCTCAAAATCACGCAGCACTCGACAAGCTGCGTGACGGCGTTTGCCCAGGCGGGAGCCCTCGAGGCGCTGACGAGCGCCGAGTCCGCGAGCGCCGCCGATGAGATGGTTCGGGGATTCGCCACGCGGCGCAGCCTGATGGTGGAGAGGATTCAGGCATCCGGCTACCTTCGCTGCGCCCACGAACCGCTAGGCGCCTTCTACTGTTTCCCGTCGTTCCAATCAAACGAGCCGTCCGTTGACTTGGCCAAGGCGTTGCTGGAGGAGACGCACGTTGCGACTGTGCCGGGCTCGGCCTTCGGATCTTGCGGAGAGGGGCATCTCCGACTGTCCTACGCCGCGAGCGAAGAGGACATCCGCGAGGCTTTTGCCCGTATGGGCCGCTTCTTTCGCCAGCGCGCGCCCCAGAAGCGGGGGAGAGCAAAGCAAGTGGGCTCTACTCACTGAGGAGGTTGCGCATGGGACGTGGCAGGGTGCTGACAGGCAAGCACTTCATGTTGGGCAACTACGCGGTGGTGGAGGGAGCACTAGCCGCGGGGTGCGACTTCTTCGCCGGGTACCCGATCACGCCGGCGAACGAGATCTCTGAACGCATGGCGTCGCGCATGCCGGAGGTCGGTGGCAAGTTCCTGCAGGGAGAGGACGAACTGTGTTCGGTGTACGCGGTAACCGGGGCCTCGCTCGCCGGAGCGAAGGCGATGACGGCGACGGCGAGCGAGGGATTCAACTACATGCTGGAAGGTGTCGGCTATGCCGTCGCCGCCGAGATCCCGTGTGTGATCGTCGACGTGCAGCGCTGCCGCGGCGAGAACTACGCGACCCAGGCGGACGTCATGCAGCTTCGCTGGGCGGCGAGCGGGGACCACGAGATGATTGTGCTCGCGCCGTGGTCGGTGCAGGAGCTGTTCGACCACACCGTGAAGGCGTTCAATCTCGCCGAGCGCTTCCGCGCACCGGTCATCGTGATGTCGGAGACGACGATTGCTTTGATGCGGGAGAACCTGACAATCCCAGACGCCTCGGAGATCCCTATTGTGAACCGCCGCCGTCCGGCTGTGCCACCGGCCGAGTTCATACCCTTTCGAGCCGAGAAGAACGGCGTGCCGCCCTTGCCCAACCTTGGCGAGGGGTACGGGATTCTTCACTCCCTGAACCCGCATGACGAGCGCGGCGGAATTGCCTGGGATGCCGACGTATTCGAAAGAATGTACGAGCGGATCCTCGGCAAGATCACAGCCCATCGACGCGAGATCGTCGAGACCGAGGCGTACTACCTGGCCGACGCGCAGATTGTCCTCATCGCCTACGGAAGCGAAGCGCGCCCAGCGCTCGACGCGGTGGAGGCCGCACGCGAGAACGGGATCGCGGCCGGGCTTCTTCGGCTCGTCACCGTGTGGCCCGTCGCGGAGGACGAGATCCGTCACGCCGCTCAGCAAGCGCGCGCTGTGCTCGCGGTGGAGATGAATGTAGGGAAGTACGCCGGGGAGATCGAGCGCGTCGTCGGCAGGCGGTGCCCGGTCGTCCGCGTGACGAAGAACCGCGGCGAGATCCACACAGCGCAGGAGATCCTGCGCGTGATCGAGGAGGCGGCGCGATGACGCTGAACCCGCTCACGAGGAATTTGCGGGAGGGGAGCCTGCCGCATTTCTTCTGTCCCGGCTGCGGCGCGGCCCAGGTGCTCAACTACTTTCTCCGCGCGGCGGACGCCGTCGGGCTCGATTTCGGCCGCTTGGTCGGAATCGGCGGCGTAGGCTGCACGGCGCGGATTCCGGTCTACCTCAAGGCTGACTGCCTTCACGGCGTTCACGGAAGGACCTTGCCTTGGGCAACAGGTGTGAAGCTTCACAACCCCGCACTCAAGGTAGTCATCTTCTCGGGTGACGGCGACGCCGCGGCCATTGGGGGGAATCACCTCATCCAGGCCGCTCGGCGAAACCTCGACGTCACCATGATCGTCGTCAATAACCTCAACTACGGCATGACGGGGGGGCAGGTCGCGCCTACGACTCCGGAGGGAGCGAATACGATGACAACGCCCTACGGAAACGTCGAGCCGCGGTTCGACCTCTGCGCGCTTGCCGCCACAGCGGGCGCTACGTACGTCAGCCGATGGAATACGTTCCGCTCACGGCAAGGGATTCGCGCGATCGAAGGGGCATTGCGACACCGAGGCTTCTCGCTCGTGGAGTTCGTGGCGCAGTGTCCGACGAACTACGGACGCCGAGCGCTGGGATCGGGCGACGCTGCGAAAAACATCCGCTGGATTGAAGAGCATTCGGTAACGGCGGAGCAGGCGAAGCTCCTCTCCGCGGACGACCTCGGAACGCGGTTCGTCCTCGGGGACTTTGTGAACACGAGCCGCCCCGTGTTTGCGGGCAGCTCGACGATGCCGCAAGGAGGGGAGTCATGAGTGGCGGGCGGCGTGTCAACTTCCAGTTTTGCGGTTTTGGCGGGCAGGGGCTTGTCCTCTCCGCCACCGTGCTCGGCACCGCGGCGGTCCGCGCGGGGCTGAACGGAGTCCAGACCCAGTCGTACGGATCGGAGGCGCGTGGCGGCGAGTGTCAGGCGGAGTTGAGTATCGCTGAGGGAGCCCTTCGCTCTCCATCTCCTGATCAGGTCGACGTCCTGATTGCGATGTCGCAGGCGGCCTACGATCGCTATGCGAAGAGGCTGCGACCGGGCGGCGTCTTGCTCGTCGACCCTCAGTTTGTAGCGACTCCCTCACGCAGCGACGTGCAAGTGGTAGCTGTTCCGGTGACGCAGGTGGCAACGGAGCAGTTTGGCATGCCGATCGTTGCCAACATGGTGCTCCTTGGTTTCCTTCGTCAGGCGACGGGGATCGTTCCCGAGGATGCCCTGAACCACGCGATCCGCGACAGCGTTCCCGAGAAGTTCGTCGAGACGAACCTCCGAGCGGCAGCTTGCGGGAAGGCGCTCGCGGTCGAACGGAACCGTGTCGTGGAGGTCTAGGCCATGCGCGTGCTCGAGTTCCAAGCGAAGCGGCTCTTTCAGGACATTGGCATTCCGACTCCGCACGGTGTGGTCCTTCGCAGTACGGACGACGCGAGCGCCGTCGAGTTCCCGGCCGTGCTCAAGGCACAGGTGCCCGTCGGAGGTCGAGGCAAGGCCGGAGGCATTCGCGTGGTCAAGTGCCGTCGAGAGGCGGAGGACGCCCTTTGCGACCTGCGGGCGCTGTCTATCAAGGGGTATCCCGTCCGCGTCGTTCTTGCCGAACAGGAGCGGAAAGTCGAGCGGGAGGTCTACTTCGCGATCCTGATCCACCGGGGGCTGAATGCGCCGATGGTGCTAGCCTCCCGCTCAGGCGGAATGGATATCGAGGAGCTCGCTCGCCGCGACCCGCGCGCCATCGTGCGACTTCCGATTGACCTCTGCCTCGGTCCCACGGAGCACGGGACGCGCTCTCTCGCTCTCCAGCTTGGACTGGAGAGCCGCGTCAACGAACTACGAACCATCGTGGGCGGAGCGTTTGAGCTGTTTCGTGACCTGGATGCCACGCTCGTTGAGATCAATCCGCTTGGGGTCAGTTCCGCGGGGCTCGTCGCGCTCGATGCGAAGCTCTCGCTCGACGACAAGGCGGGCTTTCGGCGCGCCGACTTGTTTGACGAGCTTCGCGCGGAACAGGCGGACGCGGTCGCGCACGCGATGTCCGCCTCCGAGAGGGTAGCCAGCGACGCGCGGCTGACCTACGTGGCGCTTGATGGCAACATCGCCCTCATTTCCGATGGAGCGGGAACAGGCATGTTGGCGCTTGACCTCATCCACGATGCCGGCGGCCGCGCCGCGTGCTTCTGTGAGCTTGGGGCGCTGGGCGACGCGAGGGGGATCCAGACGGCGCTCGACGCTGTCTTGGCGAACGATGCCGTGCGGGTTGTCCTTGTCAGCTTGATCGGAGGGCTGACAAGGATGGACGAGATCGCGGAAGGGATCTACGCGTTCCGCACGAGCCACCCTGGAATGACGCCCACGGTCGTCCGGATGGTGGGTACAAAAGAGGAGGAAGGCCGCCGAATCCTCGCTCGCGTGGGGATCGCGGCTTACGACGATCTACCTGCGGCTGTGGGGCAGGCCGTGTCCCTCGCGAAGGAGGACCGATGTCGATCCTCGTAGACGAATCAACCCGGGTACTCGTGCAAGGAATCACGGGGAAAGTGGGCTCTTTCCAGGCGCAAGTGATGAAGGACTACGGGACCCGCGTGGTGGCGGGCGTGACGCCCGGAAAAGGGGGCACGCTCGTCCACGAGATCCCTGTCTACAACCTGGTCGAGCAAGCGGTGAAGGTGGGACCTGTCGACGCTGCGCTCAGCTTCGTGCCCGCGCGGTCCGCCAAGGACGCAGCGATCGAGGTCATCGACAACGGGATCCCCCTCCTTGTGCTGTCGGCGGGGGAGATCCCCGATCACGACGTGATGGCGATCATCCGCTTCGCGTCTTCACGCGGAACCCGCGTCGTAGGCCCGGACACGCCGGGCATAGTCTCGCCGGGGAAGTGCAAGGTGGGCGTGCATCCCAATCGCGTGCTTCTTCCTGGAGCTGTGGGGATCGTCTCGAAGAGCGGCGCCTTGTCGTACGAAGTGTGCAAACGATTAACGGAGAGCGGGATCGGCCAGTCCACGGTCGTCGGGATCGGAGGCGGTCCGCTGTGGGGAACGACACAGCGTGACGCCCTCGCCCTGTTCGAGGCCGATCCCGAGACTCGGGCCGTCATCCTGCTTGGCGAGGTGGGGGGAACGATGGAGCAGGAGGCGGCGGAGTTCGTTCGCACTCGGATGAAGAAGCCCGTCATCGTGCTGATTGTCGGGCGCGCGGCACCTGTCGGAGCACGCATGGGCCACGCCGGAGCTATCGTGGAGGGTGAGACGGAGACGGCGGAGGCCAAGCTGGCGGCGCTCGAGCAGGCCGGCTGTATGGTTACGAGGAACCCGGCGGAGATCGTCCCTCTCCTTCGGAAGCTGGAAGGAGGGAACGCGCCGTGACGACAACGCGTATTCACATCAGCCGAGAGATCTGCAAGGGTTGCGAGCTGTGCGTGTTCTTTTGTCCCAAAGGAGTCCTGCGCCTTTCGACGACCCCCAACGCCAAGGGATACCGGGTGGTCGAAGTAGCCAACGCCGCCGCGTGCACCGGCTGTCGGCTGTGCGAGACGAACTGCCCGGACCTCGCACTCTTCGTCGAACGTGATCGGTGATTGGACCGGTTGACGCATCGTGCAGCTGGCGACTTACAGTCCGAAACTCGATACGCCCTCGCCGAAGGGACAGGCTTCCTCCTTCGGAAGGGCAGAGTCCCTTTCTGGCTCCGTGCAGGAGGCATATGCTAGAGCGATTCCGCCGGTCAAGTCGGCGAAGAAGGGGTGACTCGGAGTGGAGAGTACTGACCTAGTGAAGCTCGCGGTGATCGGCGCCATCATGGGGGCGCTCCTGATCTTCGGGATCTTGATGCACCCGGCGGAGAAGCCGGCGGAGCCCGTCGTGGCCGCACCGGTTGTCGTTGCGCCCGCCCCCCAGACGACGGTCAAGGATGTGACGGTCGTCCACACGCAGTCGCTGGAGCTGCTCGACCCTGTCTACTCGGAGAAGGCGGTGTTCCAGGACGACACGATCCGCGCGTCGTTCAACGCCTCGTTCGTCGCGGAGGGGTTCGAGAGCAGGATTCCGTTGTGGATTCACAACATCTCGGGAGACGTCATCACGATTCTCTGGGACCGCTGTTCGGTTCAGCTGCCGGGCGGCAACACGGTGGGCGTCCTCAGCGAGGAGGGGCTGAAGTACGGTACGGGGACTGCACTGTCGATTGCCTCGACCTGCGACCTGTTCGACGCGCTGATCCCAGTGAGCGAGATCTCATGGACCGACGACGGCTACGACGTGACGACAGGCGTTCTCGATCAAGGCACGTTCACGGTCGTCCTCGCCATCGAGAAGGCGGCGTCGTGCCCACACAAGGCTGCGATGTGTGTCATGGAGCCGAAGCCCGAAGCATCGTGCGGCGAGGCGGCTCCGATGATGATGCCGATGCCGGAGAAGAGCTGCGACTGCTCGGCTCGGGAGATCGTCTACTACACATTCCGGTTCATCGTGCGATAACGGCGGCTTCGGTCGTCAAGCGGATTCTGCGGGGCTCCTCGGAGCCCCGTTTCTTTGGGGCCTCGTTGTGCGTCAGGAACCTCTCCGATTTGCCTGTTGCGAGTGGTTTACTGTAGGCTACACGATCAAACAAGGACCTCTAGGTTCCTGCGGGAAGGGGGTGAGACGAGTGGTCCGCAAGAGCGAAGTGACAACGCTGTCGATCTACATCCCGAAGAGCAAACTGGAGCGAAGGCCGATCGAGCGTCTGGATCGCCTCGCAAAGAAACTGGATCGTTCGATCAACTACCTCGTCGTGGAAGCGATCGTCCAGTACCTCGACCGCGAGGAGAAGCGGAAGTAGCCTCGCGAGCTCCGGGTGAGCGATCTGCTGCGTGCACCGACCCGCGGCGGGCGGCCGCGTTGGGTTGTACTGCCTGCACGGCGGAGCCGTGCGACTACAGGTCGTAGTACAAGACGAACTCGTGGGGATGAGGGCGAAGGGCGACGGCGTCGACCTCTTGTCGCTTGACTCGGATCCAGTGCTCAATCCCCGCCTCGGTGAATGCGTCACCAGCTAGTAGGTACTCGTGATCGGCCGCGAGCGCGTCGAGGGCTTCGCCGAGTGAGGCCGGGGCTGTTTCTCCAGTCCCTTTGGCGTACAGGTTCTTGTCCACCGGACCGTAACCGAGGGCCTTGCCATTCATCTTCCGTTCGATCCCGTCGAGCCCCGCGAGGAGGATCGCGGCGAACGCGAAGTACGGGTTGCAGGTCGCGTCCATCGTCCGCAGCTCGATCCGCATCTTCTCTCCGTGCGCGTACGAGGGAACGCGCACGGCGGCGCTCCGGTTCCCGGAGCCGTAGGCGAAATGGACCGGGGCCTCGAACCCGGGGACGAGCCGGCGGTACGAGTTCGTGGAGGGATTTGTCAGAGCCATCAGGCTTCGTCCGTGCTTGAGGAGCCCCCCCACGTAGCACAAGGCGAGCTCGGAGAGCTCGCCCTCCCCGCGGAACAGGTTCTTCCCGCCGCGAACCAAGTACTGGTGCAGGTGCATCCCGTTCCCCGCCTCGCCGTGGATCGGCTTGGGAAGGAACGTGGCCGTCAGGTCGGCGTCGTCGGCTACGTTGCGGACGATCGATTTGACGATGAGCGCGGCGTCCGCCATCTGTACGAGGGGCGCGAAGCCGAGTTCGATCTCCTGCTGGCCGAAGGTGCCGACCTCGTGGTGGTGGTACTTGACCTCGATTCCCGCGGCCTGGATCTGCCGCGCCATCTCGCACCGCAGGCTGAACAGCCGGTCTTCGGGAAGCGGCGCGTGGTACGCCGAGTAAGCAGGGGTCCCAAGCCCCGGGGCGTCTCGATGCTCGCAGCCCTCGATCGGCGCGATGTCGATTCCGCACCGACCCGGGTCCGTCCCGAAATTCACTTGGTCGAACACGTAGAACTCGAACTCGGGGCTCACAAGAACGTCGTCGGCGACCTTCCGGTCCCGCAGAACTTTCATGGCCGCCGCCGCCGTGCCGCGCGGGTCGATGGACGCGGGCTTGCGCGTCGTTGCATCGCAAATGTCGGAGAGAACCGAGAGAATCGTCTCCCCACCCCGCTCTTCGACGTAGGCGGTCGCGAGGTCGGGAAGAAGAACCATGTCGCTTCCCTCGACGTGGCGATAGCCGTAGTTCGACCCATCGAAGCCGATCCCCTCTTGGACGAGGGTTTCCGTGAACCGCGCGGAGGGAATCGCGATATGCCGCAATCGGCCGAACAGATCGGCCACCCGGAAGTCGACGAACTCGATCGCCTCTTCCTCGATCCGACGCTGGAGCGACGCGTAGTCGATCATCGGTCTCCCTTATTCGACGAGAAACGGGGCGAGTAGCTTACCGGAGCGCCCGCGGATCGGCAAGCGCCCGCACTCAGCGATGCAGGTTCCGCGCCGCGATGAACGAAAGCCCCCGCTTCGCCAGCGCCGCCGCGGTCGCGTTCACGGCGTCGTGCTTGTCGAGGTAGTTCCGCTCCATGGCCGGCATGAGCCCCTGGGCCTCGATGTCCGTCTTCGGCAGGAAGTAGTCGAGGATGTCGGAGGGGTGCTCGCGCCGCCCGTCGACCTCGGGCTTTCCGCCTTCGTGCTTGGCGGAGATGTTGGCGACGTGGTCAGCAAGCTTAACGAGCTCGTCGGTCCGGTCGTACGGCTGAACGACGATCGACTTCCACGTCTCCGTAATGTGGTGTTCGAAGCGGACGACGTTCTCGAACCCGAGCGCCTGCCGAACCTCCGCACCGCGCTCGATGGTCGAGTTGTCGACGGAGTTCGCCCAGTTGAACCCGATGAGCGACGTCGTCCCGTCGTCGCGCGAGAAGAGCTTGGCTCCGATCAGCGTCCAGAGCGCCGCATACGGGTTGTCGTTTCCCATGAACACCGAGATCTTGAACTCGATGTTGATCCCGAGCTTGTGGAGGAAGTACCCGAGAAGGACGGTGCCGGGATTGATGTTGAGGACCTGCCGGATGCCGTACTCGGTGTAGTAGCCGAGGAACTCGTCGACCCACCCCAGGGCGTGGTCGTTCGGCTGCCCGACGCCGCCGAAGTACCCCGTGATCGTGGCCGGGCCGCCGAGGTGGATGTTCGACCCGTCCGTTCCCTTTGTGTCGAGGGTCTCGACGTAGCTTGCTCCGACGATCTGCATGGCGGCGGCAATGGCGAGCGTGTCGCCGTGATCCTTTACCTGCTCGGACATCGTGCGCACACGGATGTATCGGCTCGGCATCACCTCGTGGCGGTCGATCGCCTGCTTCGCCTCGGTGATGAGCCACGGGAAGAACTGAAGGGCGCTGACCTCGAGGGTGACGGCGTGGGTGTCGTCGAACTTCATCGTGTCGGCCTTCGCGCCGACAACGCGGCGACGGAAGTCGGCGATCGACACAAACGCACCCCGATCCCGCTCGTGGGTGAGCCACTCGATGTCCTTGACGTACGGCGAACCGGACTCGCGAAGACGGCGCAGGAGGTTCGGCAGCTCGCGGGCCGCCGCTGCCTTGCGGTTGATCTCCTCTGGGCCGCCATGCTTCTCCACGACCTTGAGGAAGTCGCGGACGACGGCCGACTTTGGGTCAAGCAGGAGCTTGTTGATCGCTTCGAGGTGGTCGGCGGGGATCGCCAGTCGTCGCTGCAGGTCGCTCATCGGTTCCTCCTCGGTCGGTCCGATTCGAACTCCTTCAGAAGCTCGGGGAAGCGCGGAGCTTCCTCTTTCAGCATGTGGTAGCAGTGCTCGTCGGCGGGGAACTGGCCGGCCTTCACGTCGGCGACGTACTGGGCCATGGCCTGTGTCACCATCATGGCAACGTCGCAGTACTTCTTCACGAACTTCGGGGTGAACGCCTGGAACTGGCCGATCAGGTCGGACACGATGAGCAGCTGTCCGTCGCACAGGGGGCCCGCCCCGATGCTCAGGACAGGAATCCCGAGTTTCTTGGCGATGAACCCGGCCACCTCCGGCGGGACGGCCTCGAGCAGGAGGAGTTGGGCCCCGACTTCTTCGATGGCGAGAGCATCCTCGATCAGGAGGCGCGCGGAGTCGATCGTGCGGCCCTGGGCCTTGTGACCGCCAAGCTGCCCGGAGCTCTGTGGAGTCAGGCCGATGTGCCCGCAGACGACGATGCCGGCGTCGAGCAGGGAGCGGATGCGCGAAAGAACCCGCTTCCCTCCTTCGAGTTTGACGGCGTCGACCCCGGCCTCCTTCAGGAAGCGGCCTGCATTTCGGACGGCGTCTTCGTCACTCGCCTGATAGCTCATAAACGGCATGTCGCCGACCACGAAGGTGTTTGGCGCGGCGCGGCGGACGGCTTCGCTGTGGACGATGCACTGGTCCATCGTGACGGGTACGGTTCCCTCGTAGCCGTACACGCACATGCCGAGCGAGTCGCCGACGAGGATCATGTCCATGCCGGCCGCTTCGGCGAACGACGCCGTGGGGTAGTCGTACGACGTGAGCCAGGCGATCTTCTCGCCGCTCGCCTTCATCTCTCGCAGCGTGTGGATGCTGTGTTTCTTCTTCTCCGTCACCGCGCTCTCCTTTGTCGACGCCTCGCCATCGATCAGCACTTCGTCGTCGCGGCGAAACGCTACACGCCCACCCCCACCTCCCGCAACAGGAGGACGAGGCGGCAGAGGGGAAGGCCCATGACGTTGTAGTAATCCCCGCAGATTCGGTCGACGAAGACGGCAGCGCGCCCCTGGATTCCGTAGGCTCCCGCCTTGTCTGCGTACTCCCCGGACGAGATGTAGGCGTCGATCTCGCGTGGAAGGAGGGCGCGGAAGCGAACCGTAGTGCGCTCGACGGCCGTGCGCTCGACGGGAGAATCGGTTCGCAGGACGCACAAACCCGTGATCACGTCGTGCTCCCGCCCGGAGAGCCGCTCGAGCATCTCTCGAGCCTCAACGGGAGAGGCAGGCTTCCCGAGGACGCGGCCTCGAGCGATGACGATCGTATCGGCGGCAATGATGATCCCGTAGTGGCTCTGCGCAACTTCTCGCGCCTTGGCCCGTGCGACGGTGAGCACCGCCGTTTCGGGTGGGTCGTCAGAAGTCTCATCCGCGCCGCTCGGAACAACCTCGAAGTGGTCAAAGATTCGCGACAGCAGCTCCGCCCGACGCGGCGAGCCGGATGCGAGGATCACGGGGATCGGCTCTTCGAGAGGGCGACCCGAACGGGCCGAGGCCCGACTGTGCGCGCGGTCGCTCAGGGGAAACTCACCCCTGAGGTGCCGTAGCGGATCGAGAAGGGGACGGACGCGTCGACGCTCTTGGGAAGTCGGATGACACCTGCAACGACGGCGCCGGGGGAGAGGGCCTTCAGGGCGAGGAATCCCTGCGTCAGTTCGACGAACGACGCGGAGCTGAAGAACATGTAGTTCGTCCCGTTCTGCTGGACGTAGAAACTCCAGGGCGAGAACGCCGTACCTGTTGCGGACGTTGCCCAAACCATGACCGCGCCGGTCCCGATCACGGGGTCGAGCCGTTGGAGAAGGTCCGCACCCAGGGATCCCGAACGAACCGCTGCGGTGAGATGCACGAACACAAGGCGAAGCGCCTGGCCGCGCTCGCGCGTGTCGAGGACGCGGACGAGGGATCGGTCGAGTCCGAGGAGGCCGGCCATGCTCTCGGAGGTCACGGAGTCGAGCGCCAAGAGTTGCTCGATCGTGCCGACGTCCTCGAGGACGGGAACGGAGATCGGCTCGTGAGACGACGTGACCGAGCGCGCTGCGGAGACGACCGCCGCCGTCGCGGATACTTGGAATCGAACGCGCTGGCCGTTGAGCACGACCTCGAACGGCTTCGCTGGGTCGATCAAGTCGCCGAGGACCAGAATCCCTTCGCTTCCGGACCCCTGTGACGGTCCGGCGGGGTTCACCTGGAAGAAACCGTTCATGAAGCCGGGAGTGATCTCGATCCACGAGTCGGCAGACGGCCACAGAAGCGAGCCGCCCTCCGATTGAACAGCGATGGTGAGCGGGTTGAAGTCGAACGACGAGACAACGCTCTTAATGCTTGGGTTGACGTAGATTGCGTTGCGCCCCACGAACGGGAGTAACGTCTGCCGAAGGGCTGGATCCACCTTGCTCGCTAGCGCCCGGTCGTTGATGAAGACAAAGACAACCGTCAGCTCCGTGCCGTCGACATCGACCTTCAGGACGTTAATGAGGTCCATGTCCAGGCCGGTCTCGCGGGCGAACTCCTCGCGCGGCTCTGCGGAGACAGCCACCGTTGCGAGGAAAAGGAAAAGGGAAGAGACGACAAGCGCTCTTCCCCAATCAGACAGCCTCATCCGGCCACCCACCGTCTTGTCGCACGAAGCGGCTAGCAACCGCCGCCGCACCACCAACCCGCGAACGCGAAGACCCAGAATGCCCAGAAGAACGCAAGAAGCATTCCGGCCGTGATCTCGATGGTAATGATCGGCATTGGTCACCTCCTTCTTCCTGACTGGAGCATAGCATGACGCGTGACCGGCGGCAATGGCCCAATGGCGAAAAGTCACATCCGGACATCTGTCGTCGCGGGCGACGCCCCCGCAACCTACATTCCTTGGAGCTCTGCCCGGTCCTGAGCGGACTGCGCTGCGAGTTCCGGGCGCCGCATCGCTCGTTCCCTTCGCTGTTGTCAATCCCTCGAAAGCCGCGACTCCGATGCCGAAGGATTGTGGCGTGCATCACGGTCACGTGTCCCCGCCGCCGTGCCGGTTCCCGGCTGGCTGACAACACGGACTGAGTCAGCTACCATCCGCGATGAATCAGAGCTGCAAGGAAGGAACGAAGCATGGCAACCCGAGCGTTATCGCCGACGTACGCCGCTCTTGACAAGGAGCTTGCGCGGCATGGGGCCGCGATTGACCGCGCCGTCGAGACCTTCGGCCTGCCGCTTCACGTGATCTTCAAGGACCAGGTTGCGCAGAGCGCGAGCGGGTACAAAGAGGTTCTCGGTCGGCTTTACCCGAACTCCCTTGTTCTTTTCGCGGTCAAGTCGAATCCATGTCGGGGAGCCGTCCGGACCGCCGCACGCCTCGGTCTCGGCGCCGACGCCGCCTCCGAGCACGAGTTCCGCGCGGCACTCGAGGAGGGCATCCCGGCGGCGAGGATCGTCGCGAACGGGAACGCGAAAACGTCGCGGTACATCGAGGCGATCGTGACCTCGGGAGCTCTCTCGTCGGTCGACAACGCCGACGAACTCGAGGAGCTGTCGCACACAGCGGTGAAGCGGCGCGTCCAGGCCCCCGTTCTGGTGCGCTTCCGAGGCATGCCGCTCTCCGGCTTCACCGCCGACGATCAGACGACCGCAGCGGAGTGGACGAAGTTCGGCTTCTCGGTCGATGAGGCAGACGAGGTGTTCGCGCAGGTCGCGCGGGCGCCGGGGCTTCGCTTTGTCGGGATCTCGGCGCACGTCGGAACCCAGATCGCCGACCCTCTTGCCTATGAGCGCCTTGCCGTGCACATGGACGCTCTCGCTCGGCAGGCCCTCGCGTTCGGTTTGCCTCTCTCGGCCATCGACCTGGGCGGCGGGTATCCGGTTTCGTTCGTTACACAAGCGGAGTGGGCCACATTTCAAGCTCAGTTGCTCAAACGCCTTCGGGTTCCGGAGGGCCGTGGAAGGTCTGTCACGTGGACCGACCTTCCGATGGGCTACGACGGAGCGGAGCCGGACGCCGATCCGCCGGCCTGGGTGGGCAAGGCGTACTGGTCGGCGTACCCCGCTTCGGCCATGCTCGAACACGCCCTCACGTTCTGCCATCCAGACGGCAAGAGCACGGTTGAGCACCTCGCTAGCCTTGGCTCTCCGACCCTGGTCGTAGAGCCGGGGAGAAGCCTCATGGCGGCGGCAGGCGTGACGCTCGCCGAGGTCCGCGGAACGAAGAGCGTGCTCGACAACCCTGTGGTGTCGCTCGACCTTGGGATCACAAACCACGGAACGAACTTGATCACGAACGACATCTTCCCCGTCGTCATCCTGCCGCGGAAGGCGGACGACGTTCCGATCGACGCCTTCCTCGCCGGGAGGCTGTGCCTCTCGGGCGACATGATCAGCAAGGTCAAGGTGCGGCTGAACCGCGCGCCGCGTCCCGGAGAGCGAGCCGTCATCTACTTCACCGGAGCGTACTCCGCCGACCACTTCGCGTCGAACAGCTGCGGCTTCCCTCTGCCGGCCAAGGTGGCCGTCGACGGAGCCGGTCGGCTCGAGGTCTGGCGACGCCCGCAGAGGTTCGAGGACGTCTTCGGCCCCGTGGGAGGAGCCTAGGCGCGCGTTTTTCGCGGCCAGCGCTGAAACGTCAGCGCGTTGGCGAGGAAGAACCACGTCGTGACAAGGAGGGTGAGGGTCGTGGCCTTCCACATCGTCCCGCGAGGGTAGGCGACGACCTCCATGCCTGTCACATCATCCGCGGTGCGCTCCGGCTCGTACGCGATGCCACGGACAAGGACGCCGGGTGTCATTTCCGTTGTCTGCCCCATGACGAGTCCGGCCGTGGCGGCAACCGAATCCACAACGAGGTCGACACCCCCGGAGCGCGGGACTCCAAACAGGTCGTCGCTGAACGTAAGGCGGGTGATCGGATCCATCCCGGCGTAGCCGATGGCGACGTCGTTCGAACCGATCCTCCCGAGCTTCGCCGCCGTGTCGGTGATGATGACGGCCGCATCGACGCCGAATTGCTTGGAGAGCTCAGCTCGGATGCACGCGGCCGTGGCGCAGGGATCCTTCGGCAGCGTCGTCACGATCCCTTCCGGGGCGTTGGAGTAGTCGATGCCGGCGTCGTCGAAGTACGTACCGTGGGCGTTCACCATGAGGACGAAGGCGTTGTTGCGCGCGAACGCGCGACGCATGGCCTCGGGGTTCGGTGACGTTGCCCGCATCGCGCGGCCCATCGCGGGAATCCGGAGGATCCAGCACATCGGGATGACGATCGCGACTCGGCCGGTCTCCATGATGAGCTGAAGCTTCCGCGGATCCTTGCGGAACAGGCGGCCCAAGACACGCGCTTTCCACGACGCGCGGACGTCGGCAAGGCGCACGGCGCAGCCTTCGTGGAACGCCGTCACTTTGGAACTCACGACGAGGATGTCTCCATCGTGCGGGACCAAGCCATTCCGGCGCAAGAGGTCCGCACAGTAGGCCCCGGCGCTGCGTCCCGAAACCACTTCAGGATCGACGATCTGGTCGGTCCGAAGGGGCAGGAGCTGAACCGCGCGGACCTTCGACTCGGGCGTGTCAGGAGCTGTCATCGAGTTACCCTCCGTTGCGGTGTGCATAGTAGCGCCGCTCCACGCTCTTCGCGATGCGGCCGGCTCACTTCCAGCGCGTAACGATCGACTCCCGTCCGAACAGGCGCACGGCGCCCCGAAGCAGGACCGCGTCGACCGCAAAGAACGCGAGCGAGAGGAGGAGCGTACGCCCAGGAGTGAACTGGACGAGGCCGATGGCCTGGACGGCGATGAGGGCGAAGATCGGGAAGATGACAAGCACCGCCAGGTTCTGCGCCTCCTTGGCGTCCCGGGCCCGCGACGAACCGATGACCCCGAGAATGAAGCTCAAGAGGGACACGGCAGGCATCAGAAGGAGGACGTCGAGAAAGAAGGTCGTTGTGAGCACCGAGCGCAGCAGGGATCCCCACCCGAGGGCATACCCCACCGCCACGAACAAAGCCGCGCTCACCCAGGCCACAAGCAGTCCGGGCAACGCGCCGGAGAGGATCTTCCCAGCGAGAAGCTCCCACGTGCGCACGGGGGTCGCGAGCAGCGGCTCGAGTGTGCGCGAGACCTTCTCCTCGACGATGCCGAGCGTGGCGAACACGTTGGCGACCATCGCCGGAATGAGCAGGACAAAGAACGGGAACTGCCGGAGGATGACGAGACGAAGTGCGTTTGCGTCGGTCGCCGCCGGGCCCAGGATTGTCGGGTTCACGAAGCGGGGAATGATCCACGAGAGGAGGAGAGCCTGCCCCACGAGAACGAGCGGGATCACGACGAGAAAGAGGAGGCTTGAGGGCGTGGCCGCAATCCCCGCCCACTCCATCCGGACGACGTTCCAGATCCTCCGCTTCATGCTTCCTCCTCTCTGACCAAGCTGAGGTAGACGTCCTCAAGCGGGTGCTCGTCCTCACGCACCTCGAGGATCTGCCCCCCGGCGTGGACGATGCGGGCCACCAAGCGCGGGCGATCGCGGTCCGGATCCGAGAGGAGCACGGAGAGAGTTCCGTTGTCTTCGCCGTGGACCTCTTGGACGTACGGCTCGGCGCGCAACGCCGCAAGGCAGGGCTCCACTCCGCCGGCGAGGCGCACGCGCAACCGACGCTCGAACTGGCGCCCCCGGAGGGCTTCTGGCGTGTCGATTGCGAGGAGGTGCGTGCGAAATACGGCAATGCGATCGCTCAGCTCCTCCGCCTCGGAGAGGTTGTGGGTCGAGAGGAGGACTGTGCAGCCATCCTTCTTCAGCGAGACGATGAGCTCGCGTAAGTCCCGCGCCGCTTCAGGATCGAGGCCCGCCGTGGGCTCGTCGAGGAAGAGGATGCGCGGCTTGTGGAGGAGGACCCGGGCGAGAGCGAGCCTCTGCTTCATCCCCTTCGAGAAGGTCCCGACCTTGTCCCGGGCACGGTCAGCGAGCCCGAGTCGCTCGAGTTCGCGCGCTGCCGCAGCCTTGGCGTCGATGCCCCCGTAGAATGCCGCGAAGTAGGCAAGGTTCCGCTCCGCCGATAGACGTTCGTAGAAGCCGGGAGCCTCTGTGAGAAAGCCGATCGACTCGTGCACCTTCTCGGGCTCCAGAGCCGGATCGCGTCCATCCACGGCGGCGCGGCCCGCACTCGGCGCGATGATGCCTGCCAGCATCCTGAGGGTGGTTGTCTTCCCCGCTCCGTTCGGGCCGAGAAGACCAACGATCTCGCCCGCGCCCACGACAACGGTGAGGTCGTCGACGGCAACGCGGTCGCCGAACCGCTTGGAGAGACCCTCGGTCGAGATCACGGCGTGGTTGATCATAACGTCAGACTCTCCCCCAGATCGGGCTTGAATACACGCCAGCTCGAACCCGACGGCGGATCTCGTCTCGCACCCACTCAAGGTCCTCCCGGTGCGTCATACCGAGCCACGCGGGCTTCGTTGGGAGAACGTGGGCTTCCCCCTCCTGCGCCCTGAGAAGGGCCGTCACGGCCGTCGGCAGGCCAAACTCGTCATCGGCGGCGGGAATCGACTCAAGGAAGCGGATGAACTCGCGGCCGAAGGCCGGAAACACGCTCGGTGCGAAGCCCCAGAAGTTCATCGAGGCGACTGCGTCGTCGCCCAGCGGATGCCACATTCCGTGGTCGGAGTATCCGATCCCGGCCTCGCGACGCTCCACGCCGTGGCGCTCGACGATCGCGAGAAGACGGCCGGCCGGATCCACCTCGCAGACGCCTCGCGAAACGATACCATGCGGCGTCAGCGTGGCGCTGAGTGCGTAGCCCACGAGAGCGGCACGGAGCGAGGCTCGGCCGTCCACGTCGCGGAGGAACTGCGCCATGGTATCAAACGCGGACGCCCCGTAGAAGTCGTCGGCGTTGATCACGGCGAACGGTTCCGCCACGGTGTCGCGGCACACCCACACCGCGTGTCCGGTTCCCCACGGCCGCACGCGCCCTGGAGGCGCCGTGCATCCGATTGGAACGTCGTCCAACCGTTGCTCGACGTACTCAACCTCGCAACGACCGGACAATACGCCGAGCCGGCGGCGCAGCACGTGCTTCACGTCCTCTCGGACGACGAGCACGAGCCGCGAGAAGCCGGCGCGCAGGGCGTCGAAGACCGAGTAGTCGAGGAGGATCTCGCCGCTCGGTCCTACGCTCTCGATCTGCTTCGGACCTCCGAATCGCCTTCCGAGGCCGGCTGCGAGCACAACCAGGGTCAGCCTCCGACTCCCCATGTCATTCACCTTTCGCAAAGTCTACGGGGCACGCTACACCGAGATCGGGCCGCTGTCCACCACCGGGGATCCCGCCTCCGGCTTCGGTGTATCGGTCCCACGGACAGGGAACGGAAAGCGTTCCCCGAGCACGACGAGGAACCGATCGCCGATATGAACGGTGGATCCGATGTAGAGCGAACTGGACGAGATTCCGAGGATGACGTAGGAGAGCGCCATCCTCGGGACGTTTCGCAATACGGCGAGCACGCACGGCAGCAGAGTCAAGATCGCAACCCCGACGGAGGAACACTTTCCTTCGGCCGATGCGGTCGGAGACCCCGCCGAAGTCCACGAGCGCAACGACCTGGGTCGCGGTGTTCAAGGAGCCGACCGTGCCCATCAAAGATCCCCAAGTCGTCCATGTACACAAAGAACAGCTGCACCAGGAGTCCAAGTCCGCCACTGGCGATTGCGCTCAAGACCCGTCAGAGCGAGCGGCAGGATGACCCGAGGTCGTCGGCCGACCGTATTCTCCTCCGCGGCAGCCATGCGGCAAGCGTACGTTGTGTTCGAGGCCGTCGCCAGCGAACGCAAGCCGGTCCCGCCTGCAAGGAATGCCGCGCGCGTTACGTCCGTGGGAAACTGGCTGCAGGCGCTGACGGCCATCGCCACCTAACGGCACGGGTCGGCCGGAGGCACCCGCTATACTCGCCACATGGTGACCCGCGTCCTCCTTCTCGACAACACGGTTCATCCGAGGCTCTTCCCCCTTGGGAAGCGCTGGGCAGCGCGTCTGGCGAGCGAGGCGAGTGTCGCTGTTGTGCGTGCCCCGACTACGCGGACGTTGCCGGATGTCCGCGACTACACACACCTTGTTCTGACCGGCTCCGAAGCCTCGCTCCTCAAGCCGCCAGCTTGGGTTCACCGCGAGGCAGAACTCGTGCGCACTGCCACCGACGGCGACGTGCGAATCCTTGGCTCGTGCTTCGGCCACGAACTCTTGGTCTGGGCTCTCTCCGGGCCGGAGTATTTGACGTGGGCCGCGAGGCCCGAGATGGGCTGGACGTCGGTTGACATTGTGGAGCGAGATTCCTTGCTCCGCGACGTTCCCTCACCCTGGACGGTTTTCGCATTTCACGTCGCCGAGGTCGTCTCACCGCCGCCGCCTTGGCGAGTGCTCGCAAGGTCCTCCAGGTGCGCAACGCACGTCCTGCGCTACGGGGAGAAACCCATCTGGGGCCTCCAGGCCCATCCCGAGATCACGCAACGCTCCTCGGAGTTCGCGATGCGGGCGCACCTCCTGGTCACCCAGCGCCAAGGCGGCCTGCCGCGGACGACGTGGCGGCGTGTCCCCGCCGGCCTTCAGACCTTCGCCGCTCTTGTCACCCACTTCCTCGGCACCTAGGCGCGCCGCCGCTGGCACTTCGGGCAGATAAAGCTGGCTGTCGGCCCTGTCTTGATCTTGAGAACGGAGGCCCCGCACGCGGGGCACGGCTTGCCCTCTCGGTAACCGACGAGGAGATCGGTCCCGAGGAACCCGCCCGGGTGGCCGTGGAGATCCACCTCGTAGAACGCGCCTCCCTTGTCGATCGAGCGCTGCAGTTCCGTCTGGATCGCTGTGTGAAGGCAGCGGACGTCCCGGGGTGAGAGCCGGGAGATCGCTTCGAGCGGGTGCAGCTTGGCGCGGAAGAGGATGTCGTGAATGTACGCGTTGCCGATCCCAGCGAGTTTTGATTGATCGAGGAGGAACGACTTCACGCCGCCGCGTCGCCCGGCGAGGAGCTTGCGGAACTCGGCGAGGGAGATGCCGAGCGCGTTGGGGCCGAGACTGGCCGACATCGCATGTTCATCCAGCTTGCCCGGCGGGACGTAGTGTGCGTACCCGAACCACCAGAAGTTGACGGCCAGGGACTGACCGCGGTTGAGGTCGAAGCGGACGCGCCACTTCTCGGGAAGTCGCTTCGACGGGACGAGGAGGATCTCCCCACCCATGCCGAGGTTGAGGAGCAGATGCCCGCTCGACGTCTCCACAAACAACCACTTCCCCCGGTGCGTGACCTGGCAGAGCTTGGCTCCGCGGAGCCCCCGCTCAAACACGCCGACAGGCACGTTGAGGCACTTCGATTGCATCACCGCGACCTCGCGGATGACGCGGCCTGAGAGCATCTCGTTCATCTCACGAGCCCTACACGTGATCTCCGGCAACTCCGGCATCGCCGACCTCCTTTCCCCGGCCCTCGCAGGCACCGCGCCATCCTACCCGGCCGAGGTCTCGGAAGCGTCTCGGTGGCGGATGTTCCTTCTTACGGAGAGCCGGCGACGATGGACGCATGGAACGGCGGAGCGATTGCCGCCCGCGTCCCCCTGTTGGTCACACTGGGCGGGGCGTCGAGTGACGCGACCGTGCTCGTGAATGCCAATGGTGGGGTTGTCGGTTGCGGGATCTTCACGGTCGTGCGGGGCATCTTGTACTTCGCGGAGCGCGGCGGCGACTCCGTGCTGCGCCGGATGAACCCGGACGGCACCGATGCGACGGACATCGCTTCCGGCATGGGAGCCTGGACGTGTGCTTCCTGGTCGCCCGACGGAACTCGAATCGCCTTCGAATCGCGCCGTGATGGGGAGTATCGGATCTACGCCATGAACGCCGACGGGACGAACCAGACGACGATGACGCGTGAATCGAGCGGCTATCCCGTCTGGCTTGAGCCGCGATGGGCCGCCGTGCACCCCTAGCAGCCATCGGTCGGGCGAGCCGCTCCGTCCTTACTCCATTAGCGGGAGTTCCCCGTCGTCGAAAAGCCTCTTGCACGCGGCAACGACCTCTGCGTCGTACAGCGTGCCCGCGGCTCGGACGATGTCGGCTACCGCAATTGCCATCGCGCGAGCCGGACGGTACGGGCGATGAGAGACGATGGCCTCGATGACATCGGCGACTCCAAGGATTCGCGCTTCGAGGAGGATCGCGTCACCTCGGAGCCCCCTCGGGTATCCCGACCCGTCCATCCGCTCGTGGTGCTGCAGGACGATGTCCGCAACCGGCCACGGGAAATGGATCGCACGGAGAATCTCGTATCCTGACTCGGGGTGGATCTTCACAAGCCCGAACTCCGTCGGCGTCAGAACCGTCGGTTTGCTCAAGATTTCGGCCGGAACGGAAACCTTGCCAACGTCGTGCAGGATTCCGGCGACCCGTAGCCCTTCGAGGCGATCTCCGGAGATTCCCATCTCCTGTCCGATGGCGCACGCAAGCTGCGTGACGCGCTCTTGGTGCCCCGCTGTGTACGGATCGCGCATCTCCGTGGTGACCGCGAGGGCATGGATCGTCTCAGAGAGGGCATTCTGGACTCGGCGTGCCGCTTCGACCCGCTCGCTGATGTCAATCAGAATGCCGCGGATGCCGACAGGGCGTCCATCCTTCACGATGGCGCGGGAGGAGATGAGGGCCGGGAACGTGGAGCCGTCTTTTCGAATCGCCGTGTACTCGCCGGTGGGGACGGAGCCATTCTCGAGCGCCTGCCGGAACGTCCTCATCGCGCGGTCGCGTTGCTCCGCGGCGACCATCTTGAAGACCATCCTTCCGGCTCTGACCTCCTCTTCAGAGTAGCCGAACCAATCAAGGCCCGTACGGTTTGCGAAGGTCAGACGCCCCTGCGGGTCGGCCTCGAACACGCACGTCGGCAGGTCGTTCGCCAGCTCGCGGTACCGCCTCTCACGCTCAACGAGCTCGGCCTCCACGGCCCGTCGGGCCGTGATGTCCTCGATCATCCCGACGAAGTGGAGAAATCGTCCATGTGCGTCGCGAAGGGCAGAAACCACGATCGATGCCCACAGGACTTCGCCATCCTTGCGGACGTAGCGCTTCTCGGTCCGGTACAAGGGGACCTCGCCGCGAAGAAGCCTCGTCACGAACTCGACGTCACCGGCCACGTGGTCGGGATGGGTGACGTCCACGAAAGAGCGGGAGAGAAGTTCGTCTTCGGTGTACCCGAGCATGCGGCAGAATGCTCGGTTGACTCGTGTAAACCGAAAGGTTCTGTCGCAGGAGACGATCCCCAGGGGGCTCTCGGCGAAAATCTGCCGGAACCGCTCCTCGCTCTCTGCGAGGGCCTCCTCGGCGAGAGTCCGCTCGGTGATGTCGGTGACGAAATTCAGGGTCGCCGGCCGGCCGTCCCACTCGAGGCGGACGGCGTTGAGCTCGACCCAGCGCACCGTGCCGTCCGCATGGAGAACCCGGAATGCATACCCCGTCTCGACGTTCTCTCCCGCCAGGCGACGAGCGTGGCGCTCGACGACCATCGCTCGATCGTCGGGGTGAATGAACTCAGCAAACGAGCGGGACCCGGTCTCCTCGGGCGTGCGTCCCAGGATCCTTGCCGTCGCGGGATTGGCGAACTTCAGAATACCGTCCTGTGCCACGAACACCGCTTCGCTGGCGGTGTCGACGAGGATCCTGTACTTGCTCTCGCTCTCCTGGAGAGCGGCCTCGGCACGCCGGCGCTCCGTGATGTCCTCGACGATCCCATAGACCTGCAGTGGGGTGCCCGCCGCATCACGTATGAAGCTGCACTTCTCGTGCACGTAGCGGACCTCGCCGGTCCGCGGGCGGACTAGGCGATGCAAGCTCTCGTAGCTCTCCTTCCCATCGCGCAAGGCCTTCGTGTAGGCGGCTCCCACAGCGTCCCGATCGTCCGGATGGAGGATGCTGTAGAACGCGTCGGCCGTGGGTGGAGACTCCTGTGGCTCGAGGCCGAAGATCCGGTAGAGCTCGTCGGACCAGAACAGTCGGCCGGCGCTGAGGTCCAGCTCCCAGCTTCCAACGTGGGAGATCTCTTCGGATCGCGACAGAAGCGTCACGGTTCTCGCCAACGCCTGCTCTGCCTGACGGCGCTCGGTGATGTCCTCGCCCGAGCTCAGCGACCCTATGACCTTGCCCTCGGAGTCGTAGAGCAGAGCGTTGTGCCACGCCACCTCTCGCAGCTGCCCGGATCTGGTCAGAACGGGGTTCTCGTGGTACTCCAGCGGTTGAATATGGCCGACCATCATCTCGCGATACACGGCCTGCATTTTGTCGACCGCGTCGGAGGGGAGACATGTCTTGAACCAGTCCTCACCGATCAGCTTCTCCGGCCCGTCGTATCCAAGGAGGCGGCATCCCTTACGGTTGATGAGCGCAATCCGGCCCTGGGGATCCAAGGCGACCAACATGACCTCAGCGATGTCGAAGTACGCGCGGGCGCGATCCCGTTCCTGGCGAAGCTCTTCCCTCGCTTCCCAGTATGCGGTGATGTCCCGATGGGTGCCCACGAGGCGTAACGCCTTCCCTTTGTCATCGCGCAGGACGATCCTTCCGCGGCTTTGGATGTGCCTCCATTTTCCGGCCTTTGTCCGCAAGCGGAACTCCGTCTGAGCCTCGTCGACTTCCCCACTCAGACAGCGGTTCAGCATCTCGTGGGCGCGTGCCCGGTCGTCCGGGTGCAGCAGCCTCTCCCACGCATCGTCGCTGGGGGCGAACTCGCCCGGAGCAAATCCGAGCATGGTGTAGTACCCGGGACTGTAGTAGCTTTCTCCGGTCACCAGGTTGATGTCGTACACGCCTTCGCTGGCCGCATTGAGAGCCAGCGACAGGCGATCTTCGCTCGCCTGGAGGGCGGCTTCGGCCGCCTTTCGATCGGTGATGTCACGGGTCGATCCCCAGCCGCCGACGAGGTTGCCGCGCTCGACGATTCCGAGGACGTTGTTCAGCGTCCAGACGGTTCGACCCTGCTTGTCCAGCGTCGCAGACTCGGCATCGAGGATGCGATATCCCGACTCGATGGAATGTGCGATGAACCGCACCTGCTCATCGTGCGAGCCGGCCAGCAGCTTGGAGAGCGGGAGGCCGAGCATGTCCTCCGGACGTGCGAAGCCGTGCAGGCGCGCGAAGGCGGCATTGCACTCGACGAGAGCCGACCGTTCCAGGATGGCCTCCGCCTGCTTCCCGGGAGGCCCGCTTGTGCGGACGGCGGGGCGAACCTCGTAGCGCCAGATGCCCTCCGTGGCCAACTCAAGGTAGCGGCGGTAGGCCACCGCGTCGGCAGGCGTGGAACCCTGGGCCGCCGGATCGGCCTTCGCGGCGCGCGGGCGCACGGTTCTGTCGGGCACGGAGCTTCGTTTTTCGTGGCGTGCCATCGCTTGACATCTCCTCAGGTGGCTCTGCTTCGTTTCCTGCTTGCATGCTAGCGCTGGAACTTGCCCGCGGCCAATCTGCACTTCTCGACGAGGGCCCGGACCAGTTCGGGAACGAGCCCGCTAGAATCTCCCGCACCGCCTGGCGCACGAACTGGGTACAAGCGTAGCATCGGAAGCATCGGACGTTCCGGAAAGGAGAGGGTCATGGTCAAGTCGGAAAGAACACCGCGAGTGTTGGGGGTGTTCGGGAGCCCACGGCTAGACGGGAACTCGTCGACGCTGCTTGAGGAAGTCCTCCGCGCGGCGGAGCAGCGGGGCGCCGCGGTGGAGCGAGCCGTCTTAGCAGACAAGAGGATCGCGCCCTGCCGAGCGTGCGACGCGTGTCTGAAGGCGGGCGTCTGCGTGCAGCACGACGACATGCAAGAGCTTGTGAACCGAATGGTCGAGAGCGACGTGTGGGCTCTTGCGACCCCCGTATACTGGTGGGGCCCATCGGCCCAGCTGAAGACGTTCGTCGATCGCTGGTACGGGGCCTGGCACAACCCGGCGCATCGCGCCGCATTTGCCGGGAAGCGAGCGGTTCTCGTCGCTTCGATGGGTGACTCGGATCCCGCGACGGCCCGACACGTGGTCGGGATGTTCCAGGATGCGTTCACCTACGTCGGTATGACGTTGACGGCCACGGTGCTTGCACCAAACGTGTCGAGTCGTTCCGACGCCTCCAAACGACCAGATCTGATGGACGCCGCACGCGCCGCCGGACGCGAGGCTGTCGCGAATCTCTAGTGAAGACGGCCCCGCCGGAAGGCGGAATGCTCAGGCCACGTAGCCGACCTTGCGGAGGAGTGCGACGCCCGCTTCGACGTCCTCCGCCGGAATCAGGCGGCCGACGTCGAGCGACAACTGAAGAGCGATCTGACTGGCTGACCGGCTGCCGTCGCAGAGCGCGAGGAGCCCCTCGGCGAGCGCTCGGTGATTCGCCGAGAGCCTGTCTTTGAAGAAACGTGTCTCCTCCTCCGTGAAGAAGTCCGTCACGGCGTAGACAAGCGGCCCGTCGATCCGCCGAGTCGGCGACTCGGCGTGCGTCTTCGCCAAGCGCGGATTCGTGGGGGACAGGAAGGCGGCGAAATGATCTCGCACCCCCCGAAGCGCGTCTTCATGGCGATGGAGAAGCCCGGCCATCCGGGCGTCGACTCCGAGAGCCTCGACTGTCCGGGCTCGCTTGGTCTCGATCGACAACGCGATGTCGAGAAGCTCGTGCCCCAGTTCGGGGTCCAAGCCCTGCGCAAGAGCGGTGGCACGGGCAAGCTCGCGAGCGCCGTAGCTGAAGAGCCATCCGAACAGGCGGTCGTCGTCCGTGACGCACGGCGGAAGCAGGGCGGCGGCGCAGGCGAACAGTCCGACGTGCTGGAGGCGAGTGGGATCGACGTTCTCGATCGAGTCGAGACTTGTGTGCCAGTACGGATCGTCGTGTCCAACCATAAACGAGGGAATCCCGTGCGGGGGCGCGGCCAACACGAGGTGGTCGCTTCCGCCGCTCGGCGCGTCGTAGCTCCAGTGGAGAGGTCGGCGCGAGCCGCCCGGCGCTGCGACCGGCAGGCTCGCCACCATCGCAAGAAGAGGTTCGACGAACGCGTGAACGTACGTCGGCAGGTGGTTCGGCGCGCGGAAGATTCGAAGCGGCTCTCCGATCCTCTCCGGAGACTGTCCGACCATGTCGAGGTTGAACGAGTAGCGAACGCGCTCGAGCTCGCGGACGTGTGCCGCCGCCCAGGGGAGCGTACCGTAGAACTCGGGAACCCATAAGAACCGGATTCCCGCCCGGGACGGGAGGAGGTTGGCCGTCTTGCGGAGAACGCGGGCAGCCTCCACGAGGACGGCGCTCCCCGAAGCGTTGTCGTTGGCGGATGGACGCGGGTGACAAAGGTGCGCCATGAGGAGGATTTCGCCGGCCGCGGGATCGGTGCCGTCAATCCACGCTTCGAGGACTCGGAGGGGCCGATCGGTGAACTCGGCATCGATTTCGCCTCGCAAGCGGACCGTGTCCCGCGAGAGCGCGCGGAGGAGACCGTCGGCGGTGCGGCGCGACACCGAGAAGGTCGGAACCAAGTGGGGGATCTCGTCCGCGGTGGGGAAGATCCCGTGATAGCCGACGAGGTCATGCGACGCCGCAGATCGTTCGTCGTCGGGGTAGATCACAACGCCGACCGCGCCCTTGCGCCCGGCCCGCTTCGCCACTTCGGAGGCTCGACCGCAAGCGAGAACGACGTGGCCTCGGACGTCCACGGCGGCGTAGTCCGCGTCGGCGTCGCCTCTGCTGACGTGAACAAGATCTCCCTCGAATGCGCCCCCGGGGGAGTGGGCCGCGATGCACGTAGGGATCTCATCGAAGGAGACCAGACACCTCTCGTCGGGGGTCGTCTGGGCGAGTGCGCCGCCCCGCACGGTCCAGCCGGGCGGCGACGTCCAAGCGTAGGTCTTCGAGCGCCCGTCGGCGGGGTACTCGTGGGTGCACGTCGCAACGTGGAAGCCGGTCAGCCGCTCGCGAACAACGCCGAGTGCCTCGTCGTATCCCGGGGACGCTTGCGTACGATGAAAGCGGGCGATCTCTGCGACCATGTCCTTCGCGCGAGCCCCCGACACCTCCGCCGACAAGGTCGACAACATCTCTTCAAGTCTCATTCGGACCTCCCCACTGCCGTCTCGACTCTCACGAATCGACGGACGGCTCCCCCTCCGCAAGCGGCCACGTGGCCGGGTCTTGCTCGTAGTACCGGCACAGCACGCCGTACACCGCCGGGAGCGTCGCAAGGATTCGCCGCGGTTGCTGGAAAAACGCCTCCGTGACGACGGCAAAGAATTCGGACGGCTCCTCAGCGGCATACGGATCCAAGAGGGTCGGTCTGCCCCGGTCGACCCGCCGACGGTGGTCGGTGAACGCGGCGTGCATCTCGCGCGCCCAATCGGCCCGCAGCGCGGGGTCGGCGATGGATGGGCAACCGTTCATCTCGCCCGTCTCCGCGTCAAGCTGATGTACGAACTCGTGCAACACGACGTTCAGCTCACCGCAGGGGTCTTCCAGGTCGGCGAGGACGTCGTCCCACGAGAGGACGAGGCTCCCGTGCGCCCACGACTCCCCGGACCGCGATTCGACGTCTTCCATCACGAAGCCGTTGTCGTCGACCTCCTCCAGTGGGGCAACGTACTCCCCCGGGTAGACGATGATCGAGCGGAGCTTCGGGAAGGATCTCGATACCCGATGGAGAAGGAGGACGCACGCCTGGCCTGCGATCGTCAGTCGCACGGCATCGTCGACCGCAAACCCGCCGGCGCCTTCGAATCGCTTCTCCGCCAGGAAGACCTGGACGTGCCCCTGCAGTTCCGAGAAGCCCGCGCGCGGAAGCCGCCGGCAAAGAGGAACGTCGTCGAGGATCGCCGTCCACTCGTCCGGGAACGGCCGCGCCCGCAGCCGCGCTCGCCGCTTCTCCGCAAGACCAAACACGACGACCTCCTTCCCGAACGATGCTATCACTCCTCGTCGTCTGTGTCCCTCTCCACGACCGGCGGGCCGACGGTCCGCAACTGAGAATGAGAGTGCGAGGGACACAGCAAAGGTGGTACGCCGAGGCGCCGAGCTTCGAACGCGTCGTCAGACGAGCGCCTGGCTCTCCCGCCTCAAGGCGGCGCCAGCGTTTGCTCCCGATTCCTCGCCGAAGACCTCGCTCAACAGCCGCGCGCGTCGGTCGGCGTACGGCTCGTCAACCGAATGGTGTCGGGCCGCTCGGACACACGCTTCACGCGCGTACAGAAGCTCGTCCTTCGCCGCCGGCAAGCGAAGCTCTGACAAGACGAGCGCGGTGTAGAAGAGCGGGAAGCGCTTCCACCTGCCGTCCCCGAGGCGATGCTGGGAAAGGGTCTGGATCCGTGGTGCGATCTCGGCGTGCGCGTCGTCTCCGAGGGCCGCTGCTACGAACCGGACGTAGCCGATGAAGCTGGTTGCGCACTCACCGATGGTGCAGTGTTGCACGGCATAGCAGGTTCCCGCCAAGCGTACAGAGGCTGCCTGTACGGCTCGCTCGACCGCTGGGTCGTTGCCTCCAAGCTGGCAGAGGAGACGGGCAGCCTCCTGGGAGAAGACTTGCTCGGTCGCCAGCTTCGTGCGAATCGGTTCGCCGGTCCAAAGATGCGGACCGCGCTCCCAATCCCCAGGAGACAGGGCAAACAGTCCCGCCTTCCGGCCAGTCTGGATCTGCCGATCGAGAAGCGAGCATACCAGAGCGTGCCACACCGACGCGGTCGCCGGTCGACCTTGCCGAAACGCTACGTCGGCCCGCTCCAGCACCTGCGCTAGGCTTCCGCCAGACTCCATCGCATCCCCCGCTCCGTCCCCCGCACGGTATCATGGCGGTCGTCTCCATTCCGTTTCCGGGATGGAGCGACCATCGTATACTGATCCTTCTCGGGCAAGGAGAGGTGAGGTGGAACCACTTCGCATACGCTTGTTCGGCTATCCTCAGGTGGAATGCGCCGGTGAGCCGGTGACCGTTCCGCGCCGCAAAGCGCTCGCGCTTCTCGCCTACCTTGCTGTCACGCAGAGTGCGCACAGCCGCGACGCCCTGGCCGCGCTTCTCTGGCCAGAGCAGGAGAGCTCGCGCGCCTACGCGCTGCTTCGGAACGCTCTATGGCTCCTGAACCAGACACGCCTCGGGGAGTGGGTGACGTCGACACGGCACATGATTGGTCTTCGCCCCGACTCCGGACTCTGGATCGACATCGTGGAGTTCCGACGGGCACTGAGCCCTTGCCGAGCTCACTCCCATCCGGGCGTCGTTCTTTGCGAGCGCGGAGCCGCCCAGCTGGAGGAGGCCGTCAACCTCTGCCAGGACCGTCTGCTTGCTGGATTCACCGTGGACGACAGCCGCTCCTACGAGGAATGGCAGTACTCCGAGGCCGACGTACTCAGCGAAGAACTCATGGGGGCTCTCGACTTGTTGGCGGATTACTTCGAGCAAGCCGGCCAACCCGAACGCGCCCTGAGCTACGCACAGCGTCAGCTGATCGCTCAGCCGCTGCACGAGCCGGCCCACCGCCGAGTGATGCGCCTGCGAGCGGCCATGGGCGATCGGGCCGGTGCGTTGCGACAGTTCGACGAGTGTGTGCGACTGCTTCAGGAGGAGTTGTCGATCTGCCCGTGCGGGGAGACGGCCGCGCTCGCGGAGGTGATCCGTACGGCAACAGCCAACGTCGCTGCCGCTCGCCCGCCACACCCGTCGCCTCCGACATCGTTGCCGAAGTTCCGCACACCGTTCTTCGGCCGAGAAGAGGATGTGAAGCACCTGATCGAGCTCCTTACGCGCGAGGACTGCCGGGTCGTGACTGTGACGGGGGTGGGAGGAAGCGGCAAAACGCGGTTGGCGGTGGAAGCAGCGCGTTGCGGCGCGCCGCAGTTCCCCGAGGGCGTCGTATTCGTACCCCTCGCAGCGGTTGAGTCTGCCGCCCTCGCCCCGGCTGCCATTGCCGAAGCCCTCGACGCGTCACGTTCGCACGGATCGCGGGTCGGCGGAGCCTCGCTGCTCGACGACCTGGTCGAGCAATTGCGGGGACGCTCGATCCTCCTCATCCTGGACAACGTCGAACACCTGGGCCGGGACCTCCGGTGGCTGCAGGCGTTGGCGGATGTCCCGGGCGGGCCTCGTTTCCTCGTTACGTCGCGTCAGCAGCTCGACATCGACTTCGAGTGGGTCTACCCCCTCGAAGGGCTGGCCTACCCGCAGGACGAACATCCCATCGAAGAGCTTCGCGACTTCCCCGCGGTTCGGATGTTTCTTCAGGCGGCGAAACGTTCCGACGCGCACTTCGACCCATCGCCGGAGGAGCTGGAGTCTATCGGCGGGATCTGCCGGCTTCTCCAAGGACTCCCGCTGGGGATCGAGCTGGCCGCGTCGTGGAGCCGCACGATGACGTGCCCGGCAATCGCCGAGGAGATCGCACGCGGATTGGGCTTCCTCGGCGCGAAGAAGACGCTCGCGCCGCGCCGTCACCGCAGCCTGCGCGCGGCGTTCGAGGGATCGTGGGCGCTCCTCGATCATTCCGGACGCGAGGCGTTCCGGGCTCTGTCCGTGTTCCGCGGAGGATTCTGCGCTGAGGCGGCCGAGCGCGTCGCATCAACATCGCTCCCGACCATCGCCTCTTTGGTCGGGAAGTCCCTGGTTCGGCGTTCTTCGTCGGACCGATTCGAGATGCTCGAGATCGTCCGCCAATTTGCGGAGGAGCGACTCCAGGCACTTCCCGAGGAGCGCGCGCGTCTGGAAGCGAGACATGCCGGGTACTACCTTGCCATGCTCTCCGGCCAGGAGAGCCGACTCAAGGGCACCGACCAGAAGGACGCCCTCACGGTCTTGGGTCGTGAAGCAGCCAACGTGTATGCCGGATGGCGCCATGCAGTCGTGGAAGGACGGTTCGCCGAGCTGCGGCAATCGGCAATGGGCCTGTATCTTTTGTGTGACATGACGACGCGGTTCGCCGAAGGCCGCGAGCTCTTCCGAGCGGCAACCATGGCCGCCGCCGAGCGGGGAGCCCCTCCACCTGTATGTGGATACCTTCGCGGATTGGAAGCCTGGTTCACGCGCTTTTTCGACGTCGAGGAGGCCGAGCGGCTCTTTGGAGAGAGCTGCCGTGCGCTGCGAGAAGGGCCGCGCGACCTGAACAGCTCGTTCATTCACGTGCTCGTCGCGTTCTCGGGGTATCGCAACGTGGGACTCACCACGACGGAGATCGAGGAGGACCTTGCCTTCCTCGAGGCTCAAGGGCACAGATGGGAATTCGCGGCGGGGGCGGAGGCCGTCAGCGGCCGATACGTCGACGCCGCTCCCGAGAAAGCCGTCAAGTCGGTCAAGCGTAGCATCGAGGTGAGGACAGAGCTTGGCGACGCGTGGGGACTTGCATTGGGAGCCTTCTCGCTCGCATTGTGCGACCTGCGGCTTCAGCAGTTCGAAGAGGCTCGCGCGGGGTTCCTGAAGTCGGCGGCGATCCGTCGGCGCCTGGACATCGACCCCTACGGGCAAATGGAGTGTCTCATCGAGGTCGCACAGGTCGATCGGCGCCTGGGGCGCTTGGAGGACGCGTCGGCCCGGCTGAGCGAGTCGCTCAACCTCGCGGAGCGGGTGCACCAGCGGCTGAGTGCCGCCTATTGCCATCGAGTGCTCGCCGAGATTGCCCTCGAGATGAATCGGCTCAGCGACGCGGCGGAGCACGCCCAGGCGGCTCTCGAGATCTGCGATGCACACCCCGCGCCCGAAGAGGCGGCTCGCTGCCGCGATCTCATCGTGCGCGTCGCGGCGGCCTCCGAATCCGGCGCCACGGACTAGCGACGATTAAGGTACAGGGCCATCAATTCGCTCCCACGACGTGGGCCTTGTGCAGCGCACGTGCGCCGCGCATAGTGGACTCGCGGCGAGAGAGGTGCCGTAGTCCGGAGTTCTCACCCTCCGTGGAAGGACGAAGGAGACTGTATGAAGGTTGTTGTACTCGGAGCCGGTCGCGTAGGCAGCGCGATCGCTATCGATCTTGCTAAGGGTGCGGAGTTTGAAGTTCGGGTCGCCGATCGGGACCCTCGCTCGCTGGAACGCCTGCGGGCACAGCACGGAATCGCGGGAGAGCGAGTCGACTTCTCGCTCGAAGGGGCCACAGCGAGGGCGGTTGCCAAGGCGGACCTCGTCGTAAGCGCCGTCCCCGGGTTCCTGGGCTACCGCACGCTCCGAACCGTGCTCGAAGCGTGCAAGCAGGTTGTGGACATCGCCTTCTTCCCCGAAGACCCATTCGGGTTGAACGATCTCGCAAAAGCCAACGGGGTCACCGCGCTTGTGGATTGCGGTGTCGCCCCGGGAATGAGCAACCTCCTCGTCGGCCGGGAGAGCGCCCGGCTCGACCGGACGGCGCGGGTACGGATCTACGTGGGCGGACTGCCCACGATTCGTGTCCTTCCGTACGAGTACAAGGCGGGGTTCTCGCCGATCGACGTCATCGAGGAATACACGAGGCCGAGCCGCGTCGTCGAGGGCGGAGAGCTCCGCGTGAAGCCGGCTCTGTCGGACCTGGAGCACATCGAAGTTGAGGGGATTGGGACGCTTGAGGCGTTCGTCACCGACGGGCTGCGTACGCTCCTGGCGACCATCCCTTGCCCCGACATGGCGGAAAAGACCATGCGCTACCCCGGGCACGCCGAGCGGATGAGCCTGCTGCGAGATTCCGGCTTTTTCGGCGCGGAGCCGATCCACGTCGACGGAGCGTCGGTCCGCCCCGTTGATGTGGCGGCCGCGCTCCTCTTTCCCTTGTGGCAGATGCACGAGGGGGATGAGGATGTTACCGTCATGCGAATCGTGGTCGACGGAGAGAAAAACGGGCGCCCTGTCCACGTCGTGTACACTCTCGCGGATCGCTTTGATCGGGCGACGGAAACATCGTCCATGGCGCGGACGACCGGATACGCCGCTGCGATGGCCGTCCGTATGTTGGCCAAGGGCCTCTTCCGCGAAGTAGGGGTCACCCCGCCAGAGGTCATCGGACGACGCGAGGACTGCGTCCAATTTCTCCTTGCCGGACTGGCGGAGCGCGGCATTACCTACCGCCGCACAACGGAGTCGATCGAATCCCCACCCCACAGTGGCGATTCTTAGGCCGATGCGCGTTTTCCGCTACCCGCCGGCGAACACTCGCTTGCGTTACTCCGATCCCCCGGGAAAGCCCGGCCGTCGTGTGGATCCACGGCCTCGGCGCTTCGAGCGCTCCGTCGTTCGCGGAGGTGACGCACTCCTCGCTGCGGCGCGGCCGGAAGCGCGCGTCACACGCGTCGCCCTTGCCGAGTTGAATCTGGGTCCATCTCCAGGGTTGATCTCCGGGTACGCGACGCGATTCTCGGAGGAGTACCTACGCTCGGGGCACACCAAGCTGGTGAAGCAAGCGGCCGCTGATCCCCGCGTGCCAACCGGATACCTCGGCAGCCTACGGATCGCCGACCTGATCGCCCCTCGCTTCCCGACATTCCACGAGGTCCTGTACGGGCTGCGGTTTCCCCGGACCTTCCTCCTGCTGCACGGCGTGCAGGTTCAGATCACCCTCGGGGCAGGACACGACATGATGGCGGACAACACGTCGGAGTTCGCCGCCGCCGTTGCCGCGGCCCTCGAATAGGATCACAATCCCTTGCGGGAGACTCGAAAGGAGCGGGCCATGTTCACTCGACGCGTTACCGCGGCTCTGTGCGCTCTTGCTATCCTCACCGTGTGCTCAGCGATCAGCTTGAGCCGCGACGGGATGAGTTCCTACAACATCTCGGTGACCCTGAGTCCGCAGGAGAACACCCTCGCGGGTGCCGAGTGGGTCGAGTACGTCAACGACACTGCGAAGCCCCTAGGGGAAGTGGTCTTCCTCCTTGTCGCGAACTGGGGGAGGGAGCAGAACCCGTACGTCGATCCCGTTCTCCTCGACGAAGGGTACGTGGCCGGGTTTGACCCAACATGGACGGTGATCGACGATGTCTCCGACGCGGCGAAAGCACCGCTCCCCTATCGATTCGAGCCGTCGCCGCCGAGCCTGCAGACCTACTCTCTCGACGACGTCCTCTTGGTTGTGGATCTCCCGAAGCCGCTCCTGCCGGGTGAGCGTGTGACGCTGCATATCGGCTTTCGGACGAAGTTCGCCGAGGCCCTCAGCGCAGACATGTGCGTGTACCGCGACACCTACATCTGGCGGTTCGGGTGGAACCCGATCGCCGTCGCGCGTCCCGAGAACGAGGATGTGTTCGCTCTGCCGGCCGCCCTGTACCGTGTGGAGGTTTCGGTCCCCGTGGGATACCAGACCTTCGGCGGTGCAGACGAGCAAACCTCATCGGTCGTCGCAACGGGCTGGACGACCACGACGCTCTCGAGCGAGCGCCCGGTGCGCTCGGTGCCCCTTGTAATCGGCCGCGACCTATCCGTGGTGAGCACGACATGGAACGGCGTTCTGATTGATGCGATCTGCCTCCCCGGCGCCGAGGGTTTCGCGCGGGTTGTCGCGTCCGAGGCCACGGAAATCCTGCCGGTGTACGCCGCTCGATTCGGAGCCCTCGCACCCCGACGAGTGGTGATCGTCGAGGACCCGACGCCCGGGCTGTACGGCTTGGGCTCGGACGGGATGGTGTTCCTCGGATCGCTCCTCTCGCGCATGAAAGACATGCCCGCGATCGGCATGTATGACCGACTGATCGAGTACGCGCTTGCCCACGAGCTTGCGCACCTCTGGTGGGGAATCGGTGTCGGCGCCGACTTCAACGCGGAGAACTGGATCTCGGAAGGCTTCGCGGAGTACCTCGCGGTGCGGTATTTCGAGGACCGTTACGGTGTCTACGAGCCGAACCTGTTCGCCGGGCTCGGCGAGGGGCTTGTGGAGGATCTCATCTCCGACGTCTTCGGGTACTACAACCTTCGCCAACACATGATTGAGACACCCTACTTGGCTCTGCTCAAGATGGGGTTCGACGAGGGGATCGTGAAGCCGTTGCGGAACGTCGAATACTTGAACGGCGAGTCGGTTCGAACGTACAAGAAGGGCTACTTGGTTCTTCGGATGATCGAGGGCATCCTCGGAAGAGATCGCATGGACGAGGTCTTGCGAGACACGGCGGCCGCGTGGGAGGGGCGAACCTTGACGGTGGCGGCGCTCCGGGAGATCGTCGAGCGCGCGGCGGGGAATGCGCTGTACCCCGAGTTCTTCGACGATTGGGTCACGGGAGACGCCCAGCTCGACATCGCCGTCGACGGATTCGTATCGTCCCTCGGAGAGGATGGGTACACGACGACGGCCATCGTCCGACGCTCGGGGCCGCCGCTTCCGGTAACGATCGCTGCCACGTTGTCCGACGGGTCAACGGTCCGCACGACCTGGATCTCAAGCGACGGGACGACGGCCGCGATCCCCTTTTTCGTCACGGCGCTCCCCGTCGTTCACATCCACGTCGACCCGGAGGAGATGCTTCCCGACCGGGATCGGTTCAACAATCGCTGGCCGCGCCGCGTGCTCATCGACAGCCCGTTGCGCGCCGTGGACGCGCCGCCCGTCGGAAGGCCGCTCGACGCGTACGTGATCAAGGTCGAATCGTTTGCCGTGTCCGGTTCGTTCCGCAACGACCACGAATGGAGCGTCATGGCGTTCCCGCATGTGGACGAGGACACGGACTTCTCCTCCCTCGATTGGGGCGAGCTTCTGAACCATTGGGACGTCGTCGGTGCGTTCGCCGCAGACATCGATCGACGCCTTTCGCTCCGGGCAAGCTGCACGGTCCTTGATCTCGACTTCGTCGAAGGGACCGGAAATGTCGACGCGAGCCTCACGGCCGTTCTCTCCTTCTACACTCACCCGGACACCGGGAGCCCCGGGCGCTACTGGTACCCCACGTACCAGTTGGACATGACGTTCGGCGTCCTCGGCACCGTGAGCCAACTCACGCCCTATGCCTCCTTCACCCTGTCGGAGTCCGCGCTTCCGGCGCGAGACCGCGGAGGCAGCATCGCACTCGTGCTTGGGATCCCGGGGCTCGGCGAGACGCCGTTTGCCGCCTTGGAGTGGAACGGCACGGTCCGCTATCGCTGGGGCGCTCTCCTCTACCTCGACCTCTCGGCTTCCCTCTCCGAGGCGCTGATTCGACCGCTTCCCCGTTCGTTCCAGTTCTCGCTCGACAAGCTCCATGGCTTCTCCGAACTCCCCGAGGGGCAGCGCCAGGTGTTCGTCGGCGTGGACATCGTTCTCCCCCCGACCTACCGCGATTGGGGATACGCCGTGCTGAACCTCGCACGCGTCGCTTCCGTCACGCCAGTGGTCTTCCTGCGCGGCGGTCGAACGTGGGTCGAGGCTCCCCCCGTTTTCGACCTAGGGTTCCGCCTCGAGACCGGCGGGGAGTTCCGCTTCGCGCTCGTCGGCCCTCTCGGCCTCGAGTTCGACCTCACGCTTGGCTATGCGTACCCGCTGATCGGCTGGAACGCCGCAGACCAGGTCTACCTAAGCGTCAACTTCGCTCTGTAGATGCTCCGTGCCGGCCCAGTCTACACGTGCGTCGTGCCGACCTCGATCCGTAGCGGAAGCCCCACTATGATTCGAGCCGTATGATTAAGGAGCAGCGCACGCGCCTGTGGCTACGGACTGGGCTCCTGTCGGTTGGGCACCTCGTGAATGACGGGTTCGGAGGGTTCTTCGCCCCTCTCCTCCCGCTTTTGATCGACCGCCTCGACCTGTCTCTCACCTTGGCCGGTGTCCTTGGGACGATCCGCATCGTCACGAACTCCGTGCTTCAGCCGAGCCTCGGCCACTGGATCGACCGCGCCGGGCGCCCGGGTCTTGTCGTGGTTGGACCGATCCTGACGATCGCCGCGATGTCGTTCCTCGGCCGAGCGACGAGCTTCGCCCAACTCCTCGCCATCATGCTTGTGGCTGGGATCGGAACGGCCTTGTTCCACCCGGCGGCGGCGGCGATGGTCACCGCCGACAGGCCGGCTCGTCAGGGTTTCCTGATGGCCCTGTTCTCTTCGGGCGGTACGGTGGGGGCCGCGCTTGCTCCGATGGCGATTGTCGCGTTCACGGGGGCGTTCTCGGTGGAGCGAAGTCCGTGGCTGGTCCTTCCGGGACTCACCATCGTCGCAGCCTTCGCTATTCCGCTACGGCGACTGGTCCCGGCCTCACGGGAAACGACTCGCAGGGAGCAGAGCCGGACCGCGCTTCCGCCCCGCCTCGCCCTGCTTTGGTTTGTCATGGTCGTGACGTATGCCTGCAGCGCCGCGTTCTCGAGCTTTCTGTCCGTGCTCGTCGTCGAACGAGGCGGCTCGGCATGGGTCGGTGGAGCCGCGCTCAGCGTCTTCCTGATCTGTGGTGCCACGGCGGAGTTCCTCGCCGGGAGTCTGTCCGATCGCTTCGGGCGGAAGGCCGTGATCCTCGGATCCCTTGCTCTGGCAACGCCGTTCTTGGTCGCGCTTGTCCGCGGCCCGGCGTGGAGCCTCCTCCCCGCGGCGGCCCTCGCCGGCGCGTTCTCCCTGGCTTCCTCTCCCGTGGCGATCGTCGCCGCCCAGGAGTGCGTGCCGGGACGAACCGGCCTTGTGTCCGGCCTGGTCATGGGGCTGGCGTGGGGTGCCGGCGGGGTTGCGTTGACGCCCATCGGATGGTTCGCCGATCGATTCGGACTCGTTTCGGTCATGAGCGTCGTCGCGCTACTTCCACTCCTCGCGGCGTGTCTCATGCTCACGTACCGCGAGCCGGCGTAGTCTGCCTAGCGCCGTAGATGGCGGCGACCTTGCGGAATCCTACGATCTCCCATATGCTCTGGACTGTTCGGGGAAGGCCGCCCACATCAGGACCACATGTTCTCATAGGACAATCGTCTGTCCATGCTCGCCGAACGAGCGTGGAGCATGTGGTGGGGGAGGCCCCTTCCCCGCACTTCGTGAACACGACGTGCCGATCAGACCTCACGAAGTGAGTGCGCCGGATCGGGAAGCGTGTCCGCAGACTCGGGGTGCCGGGCGTAGTACTCGTCGCGCGTCAAGCTCATGGCCAGCGTGTCGAGAAGCTTGCCGTTCTTGTACACAGCCTCACGGATGCGCGCCGTGACCCGGAATCCGGACTTCTCCGCGAGGCCCACGGCACGCGGGTTCCCGCTGTGGGTCCACAGATGAACGACGCGCAACCCAAGTTCGGAGAAGAGGAATCGGAGCAGCGTCTCCTGAGCATCGAGTCCGACGCGGGTCCCCCCAGAACGGCTTCGCCACCACGAGACCGATGGATGTCGAAAACCTCGGCTCGAGGTCGGTGTACGAGATGTAGCCGGCGATCTCGCCCGTCTCCTTGTGAACGATCGGAAGTCGGGCGCTGGTTCGCTGGTACGAGAACTCCATGGCCTCGAACCGCTTGACGTGCATCTCCTCGGTGTACGTCGGCGGGAGCGACTGGCCCCACGCCTGCGTCGCGAGGTCGTTGCGCAGCTCGGCGAACAGCTTCTGATCTTCGCGGCGTTCCTCCCTCAGGACAACGAGGGTACCCTCAAGCGGCACGGTGACCTCCTTGGCCGGCGGCCCACTCGCGACGCAGGAGGTCGACAAGCACGTGTTCGTAGTAATCGCCGTCCCGAAGCCCCGCTCGCGGGATGCGCCCACACTCGACGAACCCGAACGCCGCGGCGAACGCCAGCGCGGGCTCGTTCCAGCTTGCGATCCATCCCGTGATCGTGTGCGCTGGAGTGTCGAGGAAAAGGTGCTCGACGAGGAGACGCAGGACTTCTGAGCCGTATCCGGCCCGCTGCTGGGATGGGGCAATTACGACGGAAACCGACGGACAGTGCGGATCCCAACTCCACTCGCAGGTGGCGTGGCCGATCAGCCGTCCCGACGCCTTGGCGAGCACGCCGAGCGTGAAGCTGGACTTCTCCTTGCCCCACTCCTCGAGGATCGCGCTGGCCTGCGCGCGGGAGAGGGGTTCCACGTCGCGCACCGACCCTGGGACGTAGCGGCGCCCTCGGATGGCGTCGTCGTTCAGGTACGACTGAAGAGACGCCGCGTCCTCCAATTCGAGCGCCCGAAGCGCCATCCGTTCGGTTTCGAAGCTTCTGCCGCCCATCGAGTCCTCCCCTCTAGTGTACGGGGACGACCGGCAGCATCCCAGCGGCGGCGTCAGGCCAGCTCGCGCGCCGGCGTGGGCGACTCCGCACGCCCCGTCTGACGGCGCTCGAGAGCGATCATCCGCGCGAGGAACACGGCGAGGATCAGCGCAAAGTGGCACATGATGGACGGAAGCGCGCCGTTTGCCGTCGGAAC
>JBDKUT010000159.1:0-1914 GCA_039679545.1 Thermotogota bacterium | reverse complement strand
ACGTGCCATGCTGACGTACCGGAAGGCGACGATCCCGCAGTGTGATGCCTTTCTCGTTCTCTTGCGCGAGAAGACCGGCGGCTACCTCGAGCCTACGCTCCGCGTTATGGGAATGACCTGGGACGAGTTCGCGGAGATGGTGCGAACCGTCGGCGAGGTACGAGCAATTCTTCGAGCCCGGACGACCGTCGGGTTCGTGTGGATCGAGCGCCGCGACCGCACGCTGCACGTCCACGGTGTCGCCCTCGAGCCCGCCTTCCGTAGACAGGGAATCGGTACCGCGGTCTTCCGAGACTTGGAGGAGGAGTTCTGCGCTTCGGTGGATGCCATCGAACTCGGAGTTCACGAATCAAATTCTAGAGCCCGTGCACTCTACGAGCGTCTGGGCTTCCACGTCGAGACGGCCCTTCCCGACGTCGGGTTTCGCATCCTGCGCAAGTCGATCGGGGCGTCCCGCCCATAGATCGTCAGTGAGGAGGGTCCGTGCTCGTCGAGTACCGCCCGCTTCGTGAGGCGAACCTCTCGGACCTCGTCTGCTGCCCCGGCGGTCTCGAGCTTGCCGGCAAGTCGTTCGCGGGCAACCTTGAGCAGGTCGTCGACTGGCATCGGAACCGGTTGCGAGAAGGGATGCGCGGCCTCATCGCGTACGCGGAGGGTGTATCCCGTGGCTTCGTCGAGTACGCGGCGGCGGAGGTCGCTCCATTCCCGATCGAAGCGCCGGGTGCCTGCGTTCTTCTCTGCTTCCACTGGGCGGGAACCAAGCCGGAGGATCCCCAACACCTCGCCGAAGAGCGGCGGATGCTTGAGGCCGCGATCACCGACGTGCGCCGGGAGTTCAGGGGGATGGCCACGCTCGGCTGGAACCACCCGACGCACTACCCCATTGGTCTGCTTCGCGAGCTTGGGTTCTGCGAGATCGTCCGCGACGAGCCGATCGCCCTTCTCTGGCTTCCGTTTCAGGAAGGGGTGCCGATACCGACACTCGCCCGCCCCGTGTTCCGCCCGCGGAACCTTCGCGCGCGAGGACTTCTCGCCGTCGACCAGGCGTGGAGCACTCGCTGCCCGTACAGCATCCACTTTGCCGAGCGGGTGAGAAGCGTCGTGGACATGCACCCCCACCGCGGGCGAATCGACCTGCGTCAGTACCGCATCGACACCCGTGATGAGGCGTTCCGCCTCGCGGCATCGCCGTGGGACTGGGGCTGGACTTACTTGAACGGTGAGGAGGTCAGCCTGTTCCAGTATGGTGGCGACAAGCTGCGCGAGGAGATCGCTCGTCGCGTCGCGTCACTCCCCAGTCCCTCGGCGGCGTGACGGACGAGCCGGGGGGACGATCGCGTACCGCACGATCGCGCGCGATGCGGACGGACGCGCGACAACCTTGAATCCTGCTTCAAGGAAGGTGGAGAGAAGCCCGGTGTACGCGTAGGCATCCGGGTACTCGCCGGTCGCTGGAGCAATGGGGTAGGCCTCGACGATGCGGCCTCCTCGATCTCGGACGAAGGCGACGGCGGC
The DNA here is from genome assembly GCA_039679545.1 of Thermotogota bacterium. Taxonomy (GTDB): domain Bacteria; phylum Bipolaricaulota; class Bipolaricaulia; order UBA7950; family UBA9294; genus JAPLGD01. The sequence continues at coordinate 399 of JBDKUT010000159.1, read as the reverse complement.
ATCCAGCAGGCGTGCCGTGACGCCTTGCCTTCGATAGCGTCGGGCGACGAAGAAGCAGGTAATCGACCACACCGGTTGCTCGTCGATCGGCTTCAGCGTGCGGGAGCGGGCCAGGCGTACATATCGCTCACGGGGAGCCACCGCGCACCAGCCGATGGGGTCTTCACCGACGTAGGCGAGGAGCCCAGGCGTGTCTTCGGACGCGACAATCGCTCGGAACGCCTCGCGGTTTCGATCGCCCTTTTGGGCCCCAAATTCCGACGCCGTCTCGCGCCACCACATGCACCAGCAACCGGCCTGGGCGCCGTGAGGCCCGAACAGCTTCTCGAAGTCGGGCCAGCGGTCGAATGTCAGAGGAACGCAACGGATGGACAGGGGCTTCGCCTCGTTTGGACTCAT
>JBDKUT010000158.1:0-2482 GCA_039679545.1 Thermotogota bacterium | reverse complement strand
GAGCATTGCGAGGATCAGCGACGTCTCGACCTGACCGGACAGCTTCCCGAAGGCCCGGTCCCTGCCGGCTACGTCGTGCGGGCCCTCGGGGGTCCCGAAGAACTGCCTGCCCGCAGCTGGGCATCGTGGCGGTCGTTCCACCCCGACGATCCGGACGAGGCCTATGAGGGGTGGGATTGGTATCTGAACATCCAGCGCGCGCCCCTCTACCGGCGCGATCTCGACATCGTTGCCATCGCCCCGAACGGTGACGTCGCGGCCTTCTGCACGATGTGGTACGACGACGTCACGCGTTCCGGGTACTTCGCCCCCGTTGGCACGGCGCCCGAACACCAGAGCCGCGGCCTCGGCAAGGCGGTCATGGCCGAAGCTGTCCGCCGCCTGGCGGCCGTGGGTGCCGTCACCATGCACATCGGAGGCTACGACCCGATACCGAAGCGGCTGTACGCGTCGATCGGCGGGCCGGATCTCGTGCGGTCGATGTCTTGGCACAGGTACGTGCCTGAAGCGTAGACGGATGCTCGGGGGAGGGGGTGATGGGCCGTTACGCCCGTCTCTCCTTCCCTTCTTGAGCGGAGCGGCGTAGCGCGCAGACGTTCGGCGCTCTAGATTCCGCGAAGCAGATCCTCGGCCTTCGCCACCTTCACGGGCCGGCCGGGGAGGATGAGCTTTGCCCACATCCAGTTGTGGTGCTCGATGATCTTCTCCGCGGGAAGGTGCGGGCGATCGGCCGTGGTGTGGCCGTCGGCGACGACGGCCACCTCGTAGTCCTTGCTCGCCGCGGCGCGGATCGTCGTGTCGACGCAGAAGTCGGTGGCGCAGCCGACGACGAGGAGCCGCGTGATCTGAAGCTCGCGCAGAGCCTTGTCGAGGTCCGAGCGGTAGAACGAGTCGCACGCGGTCTTTCGAACGTAAACGTCCTCGCGGCACGCAACGAGCGCGGGGAGAAGCCGCCAACCCGGAGCGCCGTGGGCGAAGTCGCCCTCGTCCTCATGCTGAATGAAGACAACCATGCCGCCCTTGGCGCGCACGGCACAAGCGAGGTCGTTGATGCGGCGCACGACGCCGTCTGCGTCGAAGCGGGCCGTTCCCTCGAACAGCCCGACCTGCATGTCGATCACGAGGAGCCCCGTCGTCATGCCGGCCTCGCCTTGGCTCTGCCGAGCCACATTCGTACGAACTTCTGCCCCTCGACGACGAGCGCCGGGACCAGGATGAGCGGCGCGATGATGCCCCACATCCATCCCTGAAGTGTCTTTGTGTCGAACGCCTTCTGCAGCCCTGGCACGTAGAGGACGAGCATCAGCATGGCGGTGGAAAGCCCTACGGCGAGTTGCATCGAGCGGTTCGACAGGAGACCGACCCGGTGCAGCGGCACGTTCTCCGATCGCATCGCGTAGGCGACGGGAAGCTCCGCCAGGACGAGCATGGCAAACGCGATCGTCATCGCGTCGTCGTGCGCCGCTTTCTGGCCGCCGTAGACGGCCCACGCGTAGACGCCGAGCACAACGGCCGTCAACGCAGCCGCCTGGAACGCGATGCCGATCGCCATCGAGCGGTCGATAATCCGCGCCTTCGGCGAGCGCGGCCGGCGGCTCATGATGTCCGGCTCGGCCTTCTCGAGGCCGAGGGCGAGAGCCGGGGCACCGTCGGTGAGGAGATTCAGCCACAGAAGCTGGATGGCCGTCAGCGGCGCCGGCCACCCGACGAGGATTGCCCCGAAGATGATGGCCACCTCGGCGAAGTTGCACGACAGGAGGAAGTAGACGGTCTTGCGGATGTTCGAGTAGATGACCCGTCCTTGCTCGACGGCGGCGACGATCGAGGCGTAGTTGTCGTCGGTGAGCACCATGTCGGCCGTGTTCTTCGCCACATCGGTCCCGGCGATGCCCATCGCGACGCCGATGTCGGCGCGCTTGAGGGCAGGGGCGTCGTTGACGCCGTCGCCGGTCATAGCAACGACCTCGCCGTTCGAGCGCAGCGCCTCGACGATCTCGACCTTGTGGTGGGGCGAGACGCGGGCGAAGACGTCGATGTGCTCGATCTCGCGAGCGAGTTGCCCCTCGGCCATCTTCTCGAGGTCAGCGCCGGAGACGACACGTCCGCTGGGGCGCATGAGGCCGATCTGCTTCGCGATCGCCTCGGCGGTCACGACGTGATCGCCGGTGATCATGATTGTGCGGAGTCCGGCTTCACGGGCCTTGGCAATCGCATCCTTCACCTCGGGCCGTGGCGGGTCCTGCATGCCGAGGAGGCCGAGGAGTACGAGGTCGTGCTCGACAACGTCCGGCGTTACGTCGCGCGGCATCTCGGGGAGCGGACGGTAGGCAACGGCGAGCACTCGGATTCCCTGCGACGCCATCGCGTCGTTCGCCTTTTGGACCTCATGTCGCGCGGCAACATCGAGGGACGTGGGGCCGCTGGCGCTCTCGAGGCGCGAGCACAGCCCGAGAACGACGTCGGGGGCCCCCTTGACCATGGC
>JBDKUT010000157.1:0-4625 GCA_039679545.1 Thermotogota bacterium | reverse complement strand
CGGATCGTCTATGGCACCAACGTCGGAGACGGCGCCTTCTTCTCTGAGGCGCTGAATGCGATTGTCCTGCCGGAGGCGCGCCGGGGTATCGGCAAGAGCATGGAGCAGCTGTTCCGTCACGAGTTCGGCCACTACGTCGACAGGCTCGGCTCGGGCTTCGAAGCCGCCGCTGCCTTCAGGGAGAGGTATCAGCTCAGCTCTGAGATCGTCGCCGGCCCTTCGGGAACGAAGTACGTGCAGGGCAAGTGGGGAGACTGGTACTGCGGTCGCGTCTACGATCACGCTGGGTCGGAGATCACGAGTGTCATCAACGAGTCCTTCGCGTCCGGCGCCAGGACGAAGCTGTCGGAGATGTACACGGCGAACCCGGACCACGTCGCCTACGCGATGGCGCACGCGAAGGGAGCGTTCATCCCATGAAGGGCCGACTCGACGTGGTGGAGAAGTCGACGCGGAAGGTCGTTGCGCGTCTCGACTGGCAGGGGACAATGTGGTCTGGCGCGGCCGCGTGGACAGCCGAGGCGGCGATGAAGAAAAAGCTCGAGTCCATCGTCGCTTCAAGACAGGATCTTTCCGCGGTGCAGTTCAACGATTTGGTCAGCGACGGGTTCGGTGTCCGCGGATGGCAGGGGTTCGCGGGCTGGTTCCAGGCGCTAACGCTGTCGCTCCCGGCCTACGGCCTCGGCATCGATCCCGAGAGCGTCGTCTGGCCGTTCTCGGGCACAGCGAGGGAGCCGGAAGAGATGGGGTCACTCGGGATCTCCGGGTAGGCTGGGGCTAACAGAACGGACGAGTTGACACTCGCTCCACAACGGTTGTAGGTTAAAGGCAATGGAAGTGCTCATCCCGAACGCCCACAGGGCAACAAGTTCACCGTTCGCGGACATGATGCTCAGCGAGCGCCAGTTGCTCCGCGCCTTCCTCCTGTTCGAGCGTGTCCTCAAGGCATCCTTCGCAGAAGACGAGAAGACGATGGGTGAGCACTTCAGGCGCAAGGTGCAGACCGGGGCCGAGATGAAGAGGCGCGCCGGGATCATGGCGCGGTGGTTCCGCGTGTTCCGTGGAGACCTCGGGTATTCGCTGGCGCGAATCGAGGCCGAACTCGGACGCGCGCTGAGATGCGAACTGAACGGCGGACTGTACACGCCAACCTCGGCCAGCCGGTCGTACGGCGTGCCAGAAGGAGAAGCCCAATGAAAAAGTTCCTGGAGATCGTGAAGCGGCAGACGGTTCTCGCCTCGAAGGCAGCGTCCGGCAAGGCGACGAAGGAGGAGCTCGAGGAGCTCTCGAAGCTGAACAAGGCGGTCGAGGCGGCGACGTCGGCGCCGAAGGTCGCCAAGACGAAGCTCACGACGATGACGCTCGCGAAGTACCGCGAGTGGCACGACACCACGATGAAGCAGATCGAGGCCGGTGACTCCGACGCCGATCTGCTCGCCGTCGTGAAGCGCAACCTCGCCGCGGTGAAGGAGCAGGCGAAGACGAAGTCCGACGACATCGTCGCCGTCGAGCTCCCCGTCGAGAAGACGGAGGACGAGAAGTACACCGCGCTGATGGACCGCATCGCGGCGCTCGAGGAGAAGCTGTCCGAGAAGGACAACGCGACGGAGCCCGCCGGCGGAAAGAAGCCGGACGGCGGCGACGCGCCGGCGACCGGGGAGGGCGACAAGTCCAACAAGGCGGACAAGCCCGTGTCCCAGGCGCTCGCGATGGAAGCCGTCGATGCGCTTCTCGCGCGCTACACGAAGCTCAAGGCGTCAGTCGATTCCGGCTCGTTGACCAAGCAGGATCTCGAGTCGCTGTGGAGCGACTACGAGCTGAAGCGCGCCATCGAGCAGGCCGCCGCCATCATGGCGAAGTCCGAGAAGCTGGCGGAGATGGCCGAGGCCGTTCTGCCCGGGCTGAAGAAGCTCGCGGCCGCCGAGGACGACAAGGGCGGCGAGGGCGAAGGCGGCAAGGACGGCGAGGGGGATGGCGACGGCGACGCCGGTGATGACGCCGGCGACGGCACCAACAAGGGCAAGGACAGCACCAACAAGGGCTCCGGCGCCAAGACGCCGAGCCGGTGGGAGTCCGGCCTCGATCTCGCGCCCACCGCCACCGCGAAGCAGCAGGCGGCGGCCATCAAGAGGAACAAGGACAAGAACGGCCGTTAGTCCGGAGGTGAACCGTGGACATCGGAATCTTCACGTCGAGTCGGAAGAACAAGGACGGGGTCCCCGTCTCGTTTTTCGGCTGCGACGATTCGAAGTTGCTCGCCGCGCTGTACAAGTCGGCGTCCGAGATCACGGGCCCCGGGCTCGAGTCGTTCGACCCAGAACCCGGGATGCGCGTGAAGAGGGTCGGCCAGGTTTCTCTCAGCTCCGTCGAGGACGATGCGGTGTACGTCGTCGAGGCGGACGAGGCGGCGAAGCCGGCCGGCGGCAGGACGCCGTCGGGCGCGAACGGGACCTGGACGATCCAAAGCCTCATCTTCAGCAAGGACAACTTCAAACTCGCTGAGGCGCGGAAGTGGATCAAGGACCATTCCCAGTTCGTCGACTCCGGCGCCGACGAGACCAGCACGTCGTTCCGTTTCCGTCAGTACGACCCGCAGTACTTCTCGGAGTACAGGACGATCTCCATCGACACGGGTATCAGCGCCGCGTACGGGAAGATCTCCAAGGACACGGAGCGGACGGAGGAGGAGTCGAAGAAGTCTCTCGACGACTCCATCCAGCACTGGGAAACCGTCCACGACGTCAACAAGGGGATCATGGCCAAGGGTCTGAAGATCCTCTCCCAGACGGCGACGATCCGGAAAGCCGACGACGGCGAGGCGGAGGAGAGGTACGTCCTCAGCCTCGTGCTCGAGCCGAACGACGGCAAAGGTGGCGCGCCGCTGAAGCCCGACACCCAAGATGACATCTACTCCGAGGAGGACGTTCGGAAGGCGTGCCACGCGTGGATGGAGTTCCACGGCGCCATGGATCTGAACCACTCCTGGAAATCGCTCGGCAAGGAGCGCGTGCGGACGCTCGAGTGCTACCTGGCCCCGGTCGCCTTCTCGATTGGCGAGGGAGACGCGGCCTACAAGATCGTAAAGGGGACGTGGATGCTCGCGATCCGCGTCATCGACGACGAGCTCTGGAAGGGCGTGAAGTCCGGGCAGCTCGGGGCGTACAGCATCGGCGGCACCGCCGTTCGCACGGAAGTCGAGTGAGGAGGCCGCGATGAAGAAGAACAGAATCTCCAAGGCAGCCGGGGCCGACAACAAGGGAAAGACGTTCCGGCTGACCGACATCGACCCGGAGTTCGTGAGCCTCGTCACCGCGGGCGCCAACCGGCAGAAGGGCTTCCAGGTGGTGAAGTCCGACGACGAAGCTGCGAAGGCCGTGCCGGACGCATCCGCTTCGGCCGAGGACAAGAAGAAAGCGCAGGGCGACCGTGCGACCAAGTACGGCATCGAGGCGCGCGAGGACGGGAACCTGAGCTACCCTTCGGACTCGCCGACGACCGAGGGGCTCTACGGAGATCCGGTCAACCTCATGTACCCGCTCGCCGGCACCGACAACAAGCCGGACGTGGCGAGGATCCGCAACGCGCTCTCGCGCTTCTCGCAGAATCGCGACGAGTACGGCGAGAACTCCTCGAAGGTGAAAATCCTCGAGCGGGTCGTCGAGGCCGCCCTGTCGGCTGGCGTGGACGTCACCGCTCCGGAAGGAGACGAGATCTACGATGCGCTCCCGGCTGCCCTCCGGGATCGCATCTCGGGCAAGGAGTCCGACAAATCCAAAGGGGACGACAAGACGTCAGGCGGCAAGGAGCCAAACACCGAGGACGCAACCGATCTCACGTCCTGGCTCGAAGAGGCCGGTGAAAAAGTCGACGAGCTCTCGCTGGACATCGCGGTCCAGCAGGCCCTCGACCTCCAGGCTGCCGACACGTCGACCCCGAAGAAGGACTCTCCCACTGCGGCGCAAGAGATCGATCCGGCGGCTGCGTCGTCCGCCAAGTCCGGGGCGAGGAAGAGTGCCGAGGACGAGAGGGTCGCGGAAGATCTGAAAAAGGCCCATCGCGAGAACGTCGCGCTGAAGGCGAAGATCCAGCGCCTTCAGGCGTCCGTCGGCAAGTCGAGCGTGCTCCTCACAGGTGAGGCGCCTCGGCGGCAAGAAGAGAAGAAGAAACACACGAGCCCGTCCAACGGCGCGTTCTTCGGAGGAAGAGACATCGCCGCGGAAGTGACGAAGGGACGAGGCTGAACGGAAAGGAAGACGAAAATGCCCAAGTCGAATCGCAGCATCATGGCCAAGGCCGATATGGAGGTCGCGGACCTCATCGCCGACGGCGGCTACCTCCAGTCCGAGCAGGCGGAGTCGTTCGTCGTCGACCTGATCAAGGAGTCCGTGCTGATGCAGCTCGTGACCGTGCAGGGGCTCAAGTCCCACACGAAGCTGATCGACAAGGTCGGCATCAACGGTCGCGTCCTGCGCCCGGGCACGAGCGGGCACGCGCTCGCCGTGGCCGACCGCACGAAGCCGACGACCGCGCAGGTCACGCTCTCGACGCACCTGATGAAGGCGGAGCTCCGCCTGAACGACGAGCTGCTCGAGGACAACATCGAGAACGGGTCCTTCAAGACCACG
>JBDKUT010000156.1:0-6026 GCA_039679545.1 Thermotogota bacterium | reverse complement strand
TCCGCCCAGCCGAGGAGGGTGCCGAAATCACCGGCGAGCTCGGGGTCTTGGGTCTTGATTCCACCCTGGTAGACGACGCCCGTGGTTCCATTTAGGCTGATCGGGTCGCCTGCGCGGACAGTCTTCCCTCTGACGGTGAAGTAGCCCTTCGCGTAGTGAACCACGAGGTCGCCGGCGCCGGCGACGCAGCACTTCCCCATGCCGCGGGCGACGACGGCCGCGTGGCTCGTCATCCCGCCACGAGCGGTGAGGATCCCTTGCGCTGCGTTCATGCCTCCGACGTCTTCGGCCGAGGTCTCGATCCGCACGAGGATGACGCGCTTCCCCGCCGCGGCCGCCGCCTCGGCGGCCTCCGCGGAGAAGACAACGGCTCCGGTGGCGGCGCCGGGGCTTGCCGGCAGACCCTTCGTCAGGAGTGGGGCCTTGGCCTCTTCCTTCGGCGAGAACGTCGGATGTAGGAGCTGGTCGATCTGCTCCGGCGTTACCCGACGGAGGGCTTCCTTCTTGTCGATCATCCCGCTCTCGGCCATCTCCACCGCGACGCGCACCGCGGCGGCGGCGGTTCGCTTACCGGTTCGCGTCTGGAGCATGTACAGGGTCCCGCTCTCGATCGTGAACTCGATGTCCTGCATGTCGCGGTAGTGGTCCTCGAGCTTCGTCCGGATCGCGAGGAGTTCCTTGTAGTTCTTCGGCATCTCCTTCTCGAGCGTCGAGATCGGTTGGGGCGTTCGGATCCCGGCGACGACGTCCTCACCCTGGGCGTTCATCAGGTACTCGCCGTAGAAGACGTTCTCGCCGGTTGCCGGATTCCGCGTGAAGGCGACGCCAGTGCCGCACCCCGCACCCATGTTGCCGAACACCATCGACTGCACGTTGACGGCGGTGCCGAGGAGGCCGCGGATGTCGTACAGCTCGCGGTACTTGATCGCCCGCGGGTTGTTCCAGGACCGGAAGACGGCCTCGATGGCGCCCCACAGCTGCTCTTGAGGATCTTGAGGGAACGGCCGACCGACCCGCTTTTGGATCGCTGCCTTGAATCGCTCGACGAGGTCTTTGAGCCCGTCGGCGTCGAGGTCGGTGTCGAGTTTCGCCTTCCGCTCCTTCTTGACCTCATCGAGGATGACCTCGAACGGGTCGAGGTCGGCTTCGGTCTCCGGCTTCAGTCCCATGACGACGTCGCCGTACATCTGGAGGAGCCGTCGGTACGAGTCGTAGGCGAAACGGCGGTTGCCCGACTTTGCGGCGAGGCCTTCCACCGTCTTGTCGGTCAGGCCGAGGTTCAGGATCGTGTCCATCATCCCGGGCATCGAAGCGGCCGCGCCGGAGCGCACCGAGACGAGGAGTGGGTTCGCCGGATCGCCGAATTGCTTACCCGTTGCCTGCTCAAGCTTCTTCAACCCCTCGCCGACTTCGGTTTCGAGTCCTTTCGGGTACGCGCCGCCGTGGGTCTGGTAGTAGGCGCAGACCTCCGTCGTGATCGTGAACCCCGGGGGAACAGGAATGCCGAGCTCGGCCATCTCGGCGAGGTTCGCTCCCTTTCCGCCGAGCAGGTCCTTCATCTTTGCGTTGCCATCCGATTGGCCCTTGCTGAAGAAGTAGACGTTCTTCATCCCAAGCGCACCTCCGTATGCGCGGTTGACCTCGGCTTATTCTGCGAAGAGCGCCTCGACGAACTCCTCGGCCGAGAAGGCGTGCAAATCCTCCGCCGACTCGCCGACGCCGACGAACAGGATCGGCAATCCAAGCGACTCGCGGATCGAAAGAATCACCCCGCCTTTGGCCGTCCCGTCGAGCTTCGTCAGAACCAAACCGGTCAGCTCGATGGCCGCGTGGAAACGTTCTGCCTGTGCAATCCCATTCTGCCCCGTGGTGGCATCGAGCACAAGGAGACGCTCGTCCGACGGGCGGTTCAGCTTTCGGACTACGGTCCGCTCGATCTTGCGCAGCTCCTCCATCAGGTTGTGCTTCGTCTGAAGCCGTCCGGCCGTGTCGATCAGGAGAACGCCTCCCTTGCGCTCGACGTGGTCGAGGGCGTCGAAGACGACGGCGGAAGGATCGGCGCCCTCTTGGTGGCGCACGAGGTCGGCGCCGATCCGCTCGGACCAGACGGCGAGCTGTTCGACCGCCGCGGCGCGGAACGTGTCGGCCGCGGCGAAGGTCATCGGGAGCGTTGGATTCTCATCACGTAGGTGAGCGGCGATCTTCGCGATCGTCGTCGTCTTCCCGGCGCCGTTCACCCCGGCGACGAGAACGACGGTCGGCGCCTCGTCCGTGCGGAGGCGCAGGGGCCGATCGCTCCCAGCGAGCCGGGCGACGAGGATCGACTTCAGAACGTCGAGGGGGTCACGCGGATCTTTCTTGGCCGCGTCGCGTAGCTCGGCGACGAGGCTCGCGGACAGGTTGGCCCCGACGTCGCCGGAGATCAGGATCTCTTCCAGCTCTTCGAGGTCCGCCGCCGTGAGGCTCTTGCGCCCCCGCAGCGCCGACGTGAGCGAGTCGGCGAGCCCGGCCCGCGTCTTCTTCAATCCCGACTTCAGGCGATCGAACCAGGTCGTCACATTTCCTCTGGGGCGGCCATCCCAAGGATGCCGAGGGAGCGTCGCAGCACGAGACCGATGGCCTGGAGAAGCGCGAGACGCGCCCGGGTCGTTGCCTCGTCACCGGAGAGGATGCGGTGGCGGTCGTAGTACCCGTGGAAGGCGCGGGCCACGCCGAGCGCGAACTCGGGTACGAGGTGCGGGGCGAACGAGAGCGCGGCCGTTTCGAGAACGTCGGGGAACTCGTCGAGCTTCTTAATGAGATCGAGCTCCTCTCGCTCCACGAGCGGCGACAAGTCGACGCCGCTCCAGTCGGTGGCCAGGGTCCGAGGGTTCTCAGCTTGTGCCTTGCGGAACACCGCGCTGATCCTCGTGTGTGCATACTGGATGTACGTCGCGGGGTTGTCGAGCGACTGGCTCTTCGCGAGGTCGAGGTCGAAATCGAGGTGCGCCTCCGGCTTCCTCGAGATCATGAAGTACCGAACCCTGTCGGCGCCGACCTCGTCGACGAGGTCGCGGAGGGTCACGAACCGGCCGGCGCGCGTCGACATCCGCTGAACTTCGCCCCCCTCCTTCAGGCTCACGAACTGGTGGACGCCGTAGCGGAGAAACTCGGGGTCGAAACCGAGCGCGGCGAGCGCCGCCTTGACGCACGCCTGCTCGACGACGTGATCGGCGCCCTGGACGTCGATCACGCGTTCGAAGCCGCGCTCGCGCTTGTCGATGTGGTAGGCGATGTCGACCATAAGGTAGGTCGGCCGTCCGTCACTTCGGACGAGCACAGAGTCTTTGCCGCCCGGTACGTGGTCGGCACGCAGCCACACGGCGCCGTCCTTGTCGTAGGCGGCGTCGTGTTTGCGGAGCTCTACGAGCGCGGCATCGACCTTCCCCTCGCGGTGCAGGGTCGCCTCGCTGAAGAACGCGTCGAAGTGGATGCCGAGCGCGACGAGGTCGCCGCGAATCGTGGATGAAATGCGCTCCACGGCCTCACGCCGGAAGAAGGCCTTCGCTCGGTCGTCGAACGTTCGGTACTCCTCGTGGAGCGAAGATCGGACGTCGCGGGCGAGGTCCTTCAGATACTCGCCGTGGTATCCACCTTCGGGAATGTCGTGCGATTCTCCGAACAGCTCTCGGTAGCGAATCCACAAGGACTCGGCGAGGAGGTCGATCTGGTTGCCCTCGTCGTTGAAGTAGTACTCGCGCTCGACGTCGTAGCCGATCTCGGCGTAGAGCGACGCGAGGACGTCGCCGAGGACGGCCTGCCGCCCGTGGCCGACGGTCAGCGGGCCGGTGGGGTTCGAGCTCACGAACTCGACCTGGGTCTTTCGATGTCCGCCACGATTGGAACGCCCGTACGCGTCGCCCGCCCGAAGCGCTCCGCGGAGGGCTTCGTGGATGCGGCGCGGCGAGACGAAGAAGTTCACAAATCCAGGTCCGGCGACGTCCGCGCGGACGTCATCCGGGGACACCCGCTTGGCGAGAACCTTGACCAGCTCCTCCGCCAGCTTGCGCGGCGACGTCCCGCAGGCTCGCGCAGCAAGCAGGGCGAGGTTCGAGGAGTAGTCGCCGAATTCGGGGCGGTCGGTTGGCTGAACCTCGACGCCGAACGGGAGCGGAATACGGTGGAGCCCTGCGTACGCCTCGAGCAGCTCGGCAAAGAGAAAGCCTCGGAGGTAGGCGTTCGACGTCGTGACCATGCGGGGATCTTACGACATGCGCGCCGGTCTCTCGACGATGAACCTCATCCCCGTGCGGAGCTCTCCGTCGATCTGGAGTTCCATGAATCCCGGGACGACCCGCACGGGAGGATCCCCCTCCTTCTCGAGCAGGCGACGTGCGATGGCGATGGCCTTGACGGTCTGGTTGACGGCGCCTGCGCCGATGGCGTGCAGCTCGACCACGCCGTCCTTTTCCAGCGCGCCGGCGATGGCTCCCGAGACGGAGTTGGGGTTCGAACGGGATGCGACTTTCAGGATGTCCATCGGCGTGTCCTCCGTGACGTATGCTGCATCCGAGGAGCGTCCCCTAGGGGGATGCAGTATAGCGATGGGTTCCGGATGGGTCAATTGCGTGGCGAGCCGTGGGCGGAACGTGCCGTTGTGGGGAGCGGATATGTCGAGTAGTATGGAAATCCATTCGATCTGGATTGGGGAAGAGCAAATCCCAGGGCCTGGGGCTCGCCAGGGCGGGGAGAGCCATGAAAAGAAGGGCGTTGTGGGGTTCCGTGTGCGTGCTGGCGCTGCTCGTCGGGCTGGCGGCCGGGGGCGCGGAGATCCCTGCCGACGTGAAGGTCCTCCCTCTGGGCCAGCCGGGCACACCCTGGGCGGACCTGAAGCCCGGCGTGCGGGGTGGGACCTTTCACATGGCATCGTTCGGGAACCCCCAGAAGTGGAACCCCATCACGGCGGTGGAGACAGGGACGACGGTGATCACGAACCACCTGTACCACGGGCTGGTGACCCTGAACCCGCGGAGCGCGGCGGTCGAGCCGGCCCTCGCGAAGGGGTGGGACGTGTCGGACGACGGCTGCTCTCTCACATTCTACCTGCGGCGAGATCTGCGTTGGTCGGACGGCGAGCCGCTCACGTCGGCCGACGTGGTCTTCACGTTCAACGACCTCATCCTGAACCAGGATGTGTTGACGGCGGCGCGCGACAGCCTCGTTCTGCCCGACGGAACATTCCCGCGGATCGCGGCGATTGACGATCTGACGGTTCGCGTCACGACGCCGATGCCCTTCCGTCCGCTCCTCCTCTCGATGGGAAAGAGACTCCTTCCTCGTCACAAGTGGGCTTACACCGTGCGCACGCAGAACCCCGATGCCGAGCCGGGGGCGTTCAACACCGCTCTCGGCCTGGACACGGCGCCGGCCGATGTTGTCGGTAGCGGACCGTATGTCTTGCAGGAGTTCGTCGCGGACCAGTACGTGATCCTCGTGCGGAACCCGTACTACTACGTCTACGATGCTCAAGGGACGCAGCTTCCGTACTACGATGAGCGCGTCATCCACATCGTCGCCGATGCCGACCTCGCCCTTCTTCAGTTCCTCAATCGGGAGCTTGACGCCTTGGATCCGCGTGCGAACGATCTCGTCGTGCTCGCGTCTCGGGCGACGTCGGAGGACTTCACCGTGCTCGTCGACCCAGACGTCCCGATGTACGGCAGTGCATGGCTTTCGTTCAACCAGGACATCGGCCTGCGCGATGGGCGCGACGAAGCGAAGCGGGCTCTGTATCGCGACGTGCGCTTCCGGCAAGCGTTCGCCCGCTTGGTGGACAAGGGAGCCATGATCGAGGCCGTCTTCCACGGGCTGGCCGTGCCGCAATGGAGCCCGGTCAGCCTCGGCTCGCCTTTCTACGGGGGGCGGGACGGATACGGTGGTGAGATCACCGGCACAAACCCGACCGACCTCGTGTTCGACATCGTACTTGCGAAGCGGGCTCTCGACGATTTGGGCATTGTCGATCGAGATGGGGACGGGTGGAGAGA
>JBDKUT010000155.1:0-38511 GCA_039679545.1 Thermotogota bacterium | reverse complement strand
CGAGTCTCTCCACTGCTGTCGCTCGACAACCAGATCTCCGCGGTCGTCGCGAAAGCAGAGAGAGCGCAGAGCGCCATAACGAGCAACGTTAGGACACTCGCTGCTCCTAGTCTCTTTTTCAACGTCGAGCCTCCTTACTTGCGCCTATGAGTTGGCGGGTGGTTCGCGTCGCTGATCCTGCTCAGCCAACACGCCACCATCCTCATCTCTTCCCTACGCTCGAGATTCACCGGTTGCTCCATGCATCTCGAACAGCTGAGGGTAACCTACGGATAGTACTCAGTGACGCCCATGGGTCACAACCCATCCGGGAGTCCGTCCCCTCTAATCTAGGGCAAACCTAGCGATCTCCGGTAGCGGCCTCCCTGCCAGGCGAGGCCGCTACTCGAAGAATCCTTCCGGCCAGAACCCACTCCCCTCATCAGGGCAGAGGAGATCGAGCTGCGGCACGACGTTGGCCGTTCCCGCGATGACGCCGGAGAACGGCTCGCCGCCTCCGATGCAGGAGCCCGCCGTGGCTCGGAGCGGTCCCGAGCTGCAGTCGAGAATCGTGTTCCCTTGGACCATGACCATCGTGACGGCCCCGCTCAGGACGATCCCCGTCGTGCAGCCATAGATCTGGTTTGCCGCAAGCTGGACCGTCGTAAAGTCGGAGAACTGGTTTCGAATCGCAATCCCCGCCACCGAGTAGCCAACGCTGCACGCCTCGACGGTGAGGCTCGTTCCGCCCCGCGCCTGGATTGCATCTGCGAAGTAGGCGAAGTCACAGTTACGAATCTTGGCCGAGGCGCCGGGGTCGACGACGACCCCGCTAGTCCTTACGGGAACGTGGACGGCCACATCGGGGCCGCGGAACGAAGATGCCTCCGCGACCAGCGTGCCGCTCTCAACGGCAATGCCCACCGACTCGGACTCCACACGGAAGGCACAATTGACCACTCTCACGGTACCCTCGGGACTCCCGGCGACCTTGATGCCGTCGCCGGGACCCGACGCTACCCAGGAAAGGTTCTCGAGCCGAACCTCGCCGGCCGCTGCCAGAGAAACGACAACGACCGCGGCTTCCGGGTCTCCGCTCTTGATCGTCGTCGAGGTGCGATCGGGTCCCACGCCTCGAATCGTCACGTCAACTGCAACAACAAAGTTCTCGTTGTACGTTCCCGATGCGACCAGGATTTCGTCGCCCGCGACCGCGACGCCGATCGCCGCGGCAATCGACGCATACTCCCCGGGAACATCCAACGTGCGCGCCGCGCACGGCAAAGCTACCCCGAAGGCAAGAATCACAATTACGAGACCCACGTGACCCACGTGACCCTTCTTCGACACCATCATGCCTCCGATGCCTGATCCGACAATCCTACACCGCCAGAAGGCTCTTTCAGCATAGCGCCGAGTTGAAGGGGGGAGAAGAGGAGTCGATCGGACGACGTGAGGCTTCCGTCCGTTGTCTTCCACCATCGCAGCCCGTATCCTCGCGGCGGCACGATCTTAGGGAAGGAG
This sequence comes from Thermotogota bacterium, assembly GCA_039679545.1. GTDB lineage: Bacteria > Bipolaricaulota > Bipolaricaulia > UBA7950 > UBA9294 > JAPLGD01. The sequence continues at coordinate 37,008 of JBDKUT010000155.1, read as the reverse complement.
TTGGCCGGATCCTGCCTACGTCTCGGCTTCTTCGCCGCTTCACCATCGCAAACGCAAAAAGGAGGAGCCTTTGCTGTCTGTGCGCGACCTTCTGCCACAGGTCGGCGAGTTCCGCGAGCCGGATCGAATCGAACCTCTCCGCGGCCTCTCGAATCGCAACTTCTTGGTCGCCATAGGCCAGGACGAGTACATCGTTCGCCTCGCGAGCCCGAACGCCGGATGCCTCGGAATCAGCCGAGAAGCGGAAGCAACGGCACTCCGTCTCGCGCACGCCGCCGGCCTTGGACCGGAGGTCGTCCGCTACGTCCTGCCGGAAGGCCATCTCATCACGCAACCCATCGCGGCCCGCTCGTTCAGCGAGATCCCGGACCGATACCGCGATCCTGAGGTTCTGCGTTCTGTCGTTCGTACCGTGCGTCGCGTGCATTCTCTCCCGACCCTCGATCACGCGTTCGACCCGTTCGCCCGCATCCGTGCCAGTTTCAGGCGCGCCGCCGAAGCTCGCGTCGCGCTGCCGGCGGGAAGCGCGAGGGTTCTTTGCCGACTCGGTGAGATCGAGTCGGCGCGCGGGCCGCTCGTCCCGCCGTATCTCGCCCTCTGCCACAACGACCTGTTCGCCGGGAACCTGCTTGACGCGAATCCGATTCGACTCATCGACTGGGAGTTCGCCGGGATGGGCGACATTTTCTTCGATCTCGCGACCCTCCTCGTCTCCTGTGATGAGACGGCGCCCCTGTCCAACGCTCACCGCCACGCAATCCTTGACGAATACTTCGGCGAGGAAACCCCTGAGCACCGCCGTCGCCTGGACGACATGGTGCTCGTCGTGCAGCTGCACGTCGTTGCCTGGGGACTCACCCACCATGCGCTCGGGACGCCCGCGCACGGCTGGGAGGGGTTCACGTTCCTCGGCTTCGCGACCGACCTTCTGACCGAGGTCCTGACAGCGTTGTAGGGAAGCCCCCGCTGCGTCGGGCGCCGGGCGGCGCCCCACCGATCCAGCTCTTCGCCCCGCAGATCCCCGACGTGCATTCTTGTGTTCTCGGCGAGCCCACGCTACGCTTGCTCGTTGCCGTTGGATCTTCTGCCGTTGCGTCTCCGAGGCTCCGGGGCAAACACGAGACCGAAAGCTTGTTCTCTGCGCTTGTCGCGTCATGCGGGCGCGTTCGTGCAGCGAGCACGTCGATCGCAATGCCTCCGAGGGCCGCAGGAACTGCGACCCAAGGTTCAAGTTTCTAGAAAAAGACCGGGAATCCGGCTTCGCGTAGAATCGGGCTGGGCGACGCGCAGGCGTCCGGCATCGCGCGGGTTGCTCAGACATGCACCGAGGTTCTGAAGGGAGGCCCATGGCCGCAACAGGCCGAAAGATGTACGACGTCCGCGTCTACAACCTGAAGTGTGTCGAATGCGGCAAGCCGGTGGAGGAACTCCCCTTCGAGCCGCTGAGCTCAGCTCGTCCCGTCTACTGCCCCGACTGCAACCCGAAGCGAACCTCCACCAAGAAGAGACCGTACCAAGGAAGGCCCAAGGGGCGAAGACACTAGAGGATCGCCACGGGCTAGGGCTATCCGCTTGCTTCACCCTTCTCCTCCCGCCACGTCCTCTCCCGGCAGGCAAGCCCCCTGGGGCGCCGAGATCCGAGAACCGCTTCTGCAAGCATCTTTCGCCGGCCGGCAGACTCGGCCGACCCAACGACAAGCAGTCCTCTCCGATGGCGCCCGCATGTTCGGCGCACTCGCGGTAGGAAGTCCCTCGAAGGCGCCCCGCTCAATCTTCCAGGCGCCGCTGCGATGCGCTGGCTTTCGCGTCCGTTGCACCCAACGCGCTACACTGCCGGCGAGCGGAAGTGCGCCATCCGAGCACCACAGAACGGCCAAGGAGGGGCAGAACATGCGCATTGTCGACCTTTCGCCGGAGTACGAGTCGATCTTCGCATCGTGTCTGGAAGACCGGTTGCCGGAAGCGAGAGAAGCGGGGAGCCTGCGAGCCGAATGGATTCACGTGATGAAGAGCCGCGGTCTGCGCGCCAAGCTCGCCGTCACCGACCAGGAGGTCCCGGTCGGAATGATCCAGTACGTGCCCGCGGGCGAAACGCTCCTCGATGGATCACCCGGCGCCTACTTCATTTACTGCATCTGGGTCGTCCGATTCAACGACGATCGCGGCAACCACCAGGGGAAAGGCGTCGGCACAGCACTTCTCGAGGCTGCCGAGGCGGACGCGAAGAGCCTCGGAGCGACGGGACTCGCGGCGTGGGGCTTGGTCTTTCCCTTCTGGATGAAGGCGTCGTGGTTCCGCAAGCACGGATACCGGAGGGCCGACCGCTCAGGAATGGCCGCGCTGATGTGGAAGCCCTTCTCCTCCGACGCGCCCTCGCCGCGCTTCGTGCGCCCGAAGAAGACGCCCGAGCGAATCCCAGGCCAGGTCACCGTTACGAGCTTCCTTCACGGTCAGTGCCGCGCTGGGAACGTGGGGCACGAGCGGGCACGCAGAGCGTGCGCCGAGATCGGAAGCCCGGTCGTTCACCGCGTCATCGACACGAAGGACATGTCGAAGGCGCGAGAGTGGGGGATCCTCGATGCGATCTACATCGACAGCCGCGAGGTGCGTAACGGCCCACCCTTGTCCTACGAGAAACTGAAGAAGCGGATCGAGAAGGCCGTTCGCCGGCTGCGGTAGGCGGCCCAACGCCCCGGCTAGAGGCGTCGCCGCCAGGCGCGACCGCGCCGCTCGTCGACGAAGCCCACCGACTCGTACAGCGCACCCGCCGGGGCTTCATACCACGACACGTACGCGGTCGTCGCTCCTCGGTCTCGCAGTCGACGAAGCGCTTCGGTCATCACGGCCTTCCCGAGTCCACGCCGCTGGTACTGGTGCGCCGTACCGTCGAGGACGAACACGCCGGTGCGCGAGGCATCGTCGAAGTAGCACACCGCGAACGATGCGAGGTCCCCGTTCGGCGCGACGGCGACGACGTCCAGGTCGCGGCGGTAGAGCGGGGCTCGCTGAAGGCTTCGGTACCACGAGCCCGTCCGATCGCACCCGTCTTCCGGCTCGCCCGCGTGGAATGACCGCCACGAGCAGAGGCTACGTCGAGGATGCTCGTCGACGTCACCCATTGAACGAAGGGCGAACCCCTCCGGCAGGGGCGCTAGAGGAATCGAGTCGGCCAGCGATCGCCGACCGTGGTGCTCGGTCGAGTGCTCGCTCTCGAACGTCGTGTAGCCGCGCTGCGTGAGGACGCGATCCCGAAGCTCGTCGTCTTCCATCGACCATACGCAGACCACGCGGCCGCCCCTCTGACTGGGTGCGGCGAACTCGCGCTCGGCAACAGCGATCATCTCGTCCTCAAGGGCCTCGCTGCGATGAGTCGAATCGACGTGCAGGTGACAGACCCCAGGATCGCCCTGATTGAGAACCGAGACCAACGCCCCGCCGTCCGTCTCCCAGAGGCATAGCTCGTCGGGCGCTCGCTCGACGACATTCTCCAGCCAGTGCCAGCGCCAATAGTCGAACAGGGCGACGTGCCAGTTTCCGCCCGGCCGGCCGTCTTCCCGAAACAGGTCCCGCAGGAAGTCGCGGACTCGCCAGTAGTCTGAGTCGTCGTGGTAGTGCCTCATCTGGAGCGTCATCGTCAATTCGCTCGACCTCACGTAAGCTCGGCTAGGCATTCTCCGCCGCAGATTCCGGGGCTGCAACAAGCAGCCAGCCAACGCACTGGACAGCACGCGGAATGAGGGTCACCGATAGGCAGGGCCATCTTGCGCAGCAGAGAGCGTCCGAGTAGAACTTCACCGCTGCGATGGGACGGGCGTGGCCTCTTCGTGCGGAGCGCTTTGCAGCCGCGGCAAGAGTACGGTGACTCCTTGAGGAGTCGAAGGAGGCCTATGGATCCAAGGTCCTGTCGTGTTGCGTGTAGGTCCGCCCTCCTCGTCGTCCTGGTGTCGGGACTGTCGTGCGTTTCTGCCGACGCTCCGTCCCCGATTCGCCTTGAGCAAGTGAGCCAAGTCGTGGAGTTGGCTCAGCTGGTAGGCCACCAAGGCGCCGTCTACTCAATTGCCTGGTCGCCCGACGGAACACGCCTTGCCTCGGCCAGCTCGGACGGAACCGTCCGCGTTTGGGATTCGGAGACTGCACTAGCTCTCCTCACGCTCGAGCAAGGCAACGTGAGCCGCTGGGGTGTGGCGTGGTCGCCGGACGGGACGCGCCTTGTCTCCGTGCGCTGCGGCAGTATGGTCCGTGTATGGAACGCCGCGACGGGAGACAAGCTTGTCGAGCTCGAGCTTCCCGCACTGTGCACCCATTGCGCAGCCTGGTCGCCTGACGGAACACGCATTGCCGTCGGCGAGGGCGACGGGACGATCGCCGTCCTCGACTCCATGGATCTCCACATCCTCCTCCAGTGGCCCGGTCACGTGGAGGGAGGTCTTTCGACCGAGGTCATCGCGATCGCGTGGTCCCCGGACGGAGCACGCCTCGCCTCGGGCGGACTCGACTACGCGCTTCGCGTCTGGGATCCGACGACCGGTGCCGCGCTCGCTACGATGCGAGCTGCAACGCGCGCGCGGAATGACATTAACGGCGTCGCGTGGTCACCCGACGGGCAATGGATCGCGGCCGCCGGCCAGGACGGCTTCGTGCGTCTCTGGGACCCCGCAACCCAAGCTGAGGTGCGAAGCCTTCAGGTGGGGCGCTCCTGGGCGCGGGGCGTATCCTGGTCCCCCGACGGCTCCATCCTGGCCACATCGGGGGCGGGAGGAAAGCTCCTTTTGTGGGATCCCGCGACCGGCAGCCCCCTGGCAACGCTGTCAAGCAGCGGTCTTGACGTCTGGTCTGTCGCCTTCTCTCCCGACGGGACTCGGATCGCAGCCGGCAGCGGCGGCTACGAGCTGAGAACCGGCAAAGGATCGATCCGCCTGTGGGGACTCCCGTAACCGACGTGTCTGCGTTGGCACAGCCTTGAGGTCACGGTAGGATGTCACATCATGAACGCGCTCGTGCTTGACGGGTCCCGAGGCGAGGAGTGCCGCAACGCCCTCGCCGCGCTCCAAGAAGCTCTAGCGGAAGCCGGGTACACGACCGAAGTCGTCCCTCTACGTGAGAGGACGATCGCCCCGTGCCGCGGCTGTTTCGGCTGCTGGGTCACGACGGCGGGAGAGTGCGTCATCGACGACGCGGGACGCCACGTCGCAAAGGAGGCCGCGCGCTGTGACCTGCTCGTCTATCTGACGCCGGTAACGTTCGGCGGCGTGTCCTCGGAGCTGAAGAAGGCGGTCGATCGAATGATCCCCAACATCTTGCCATTCTTCGCGCGAGTGAACGGCGAGACGCACCACAGGCGGCGCTATCGAACGTCGCCACGCTTGATCGGGCTCGGGATCCTTCCGCGTCCTGACCGAGAAGCCGAGAACATCTTCAAAACTCTGGTCGAACACAACGGTCTCAACCTGCGCACACCGCGCACCGCGGCAGCCGTGGCCACTCCCCAGTCGGATCTCAGAGCCACAGCGTGTGCTCTCGTGAAGGCGGTGGCGTGATGGAACGAAGAGCCTTGCTGCTCGTCGGGAGCCCCCGGGGCATCGGCCACAGCACATCGGATCGCTTGGGAAGTCGGGTTCTCGACGTGTTGAAGGAGCACGGCTTCCTGACGGAGAAGCTCCACGCTCACGCCGCCGTGGCGTCAGCGAAGGAACTCGAGTCAGCCCTTGCGATGGTCGGTGCGGTCGACACGGTCATCCTCTCGCTCCCGCTCTATGTCGACTCGTTCCCCGCCCCGGTCATTGCCCTGCTTGAACGGGTCGCCGAGCGCCGCCCCGGAGCCGGCCGAGTTCGACTCTTCGTCCTCATCCAGTGCGGCTTCCCTGAGAAGGAGCAGAATGCGACCGCCCTCGCCATTGCGGAGCGCTTCGCCGTCGAAGCCGGATGGACGTGGCTCGGCGCGGTCGCTCTGGGTGGCGCCGGCGGTTACGGCAAGGATGTGAGTGGCGTGCTTGTCCCCGTCGGAGAGGCGATCGCCGCAGGGAAGCCGGTCCCGGAGCCCGTGCTCCCGAAGCCTATGCCTGCGTGGCTCTACCGGCTCGGCGGGAACTTCATGTGGCGCCGCGCCGCGAGGAAGTACCACGCGACCCGCAGCCTGTACGCCCGACCGTACGAAAGCTGAGATAGAGCCTCATTGCGCGTCTTCCCTGCCATGCCGAAGCGGGATGTCCTATCCGCCTCCGCGAGCGACCGTCATCACTCTACGGTAGGAGTTGTCGTCGTAGCCACCAATCGTGCCCCCAAACAGGTACCAGCCATCGCCTTCTCCCTCATGGCCCATGTTGACGTGGACCTCGAGGTTGCCGCCCGTGGAACGGTAGCCGTCAACGGCAACGGCGTGGAAGTTCGACCGCGCCCGGTCGCGCAGGTGCATCATGACGGGACGCCCAGCGTCGAGCTCGGCCTTGATGACGTTCACGATCTGCCCCATGGAGCTGGACTCGTTCGTGTAGAGCTTCGCCCGACAGTCAAAGTATCGGGAGAGCGCCCGAGCGCGGTCGGAGTGGGCTAGCACGTAATCCCCTGTCCCGAAGTCCTTCTCAATGACAACGGAGACGTAGTATATGTACCGTGCTACTTCATCTGCAGCAGGCTCCGAGGTCGTCGCGTTGATGTCGTTGACAAAGAGGTTCCAGTTGAACGCCTGGGCTCCAACGTTCTCCGAAACGACAGTCCCATCCGAACACCGATAGCTCACCGACCCTGATGGCTGCAGCCGGTGGTAGTAGAGGATTTGGGCAAGGGCGGTTGACCAGCATCCTGCACGCTCGTTGCCGGGCGTGAATCTTGCATACACCCCCGTTTGTCCCCAGTGTGTCGCAAGGAGTGGGAACGATGGCGCCGCCTCGCCCCTTCCCGTCATCCACGATGCCGCCGCGGTGACGGCGAGGGCAGCTACCAGCAGGACAAACAGCGCGTGCGTGCCTTGATCTGTGCGTTTCACCTCACATCCTCCCCGTCAAGCTAGCAACGTCGTGCATGATGAAAAGCATAGCAGAACGGCAACCGGCGTCAAGGAGAGGTTGAGCTGAGTGCATGGGGTATCCTTGGCGTGAGCCTGAGCGTTGAGACGGTACGGCCTGTGCGTAGAGCGAGTCCTTGGTGGCGCTCCTCATGCAATCCGGTGGTTCCCCGACCCAATCCTCGGACACGGCGTCGCGCCGGCTAGCATTGGCGCCCACAGGAGCTCGCCGTTCGAAAGGCCAGCAACAAGAGCGCTTCGAGATAGTCTCGACTCACCCCGCAGAAGCAGGCCTACTTTCCCATGGCTACCCAGGAGCGGCCTCAACACGGCTTCCCTCCAGGTCTCTCGTGGAGAGCGTAGAAGAAGGTGTCTACCCCGAAGCGCCCGAGCGATTCATCGCGGACGCTCCTGCAAGTCCGTACTCGCCCCCTCGTCACCTCGCAAAGAGAGCGCTGCGGCTCTCCGACGGGACTGTGCGTCCTCGGTAAGACAAGACACTCTCGTGCAGCGGCTATGACCCCACAATCCACGAGGTCAGGAGAGCGATGACCGCGTCGGCGAACTGCACCCTCGGGGTCTCCTGCTGTGCGCCGCCGGGCGGCGGAGGCGCTCCGAGCGGGTTTCCAGCTGGGGGATTCGCGGGAGGCTGTGCCTGCGAGCCTACTCCCGGGGGAGGCGGCGGGTCCCCGGAGGCCGGCAGACCCATCCACTGCATCACGTCATTGGCACTGAGGTTCATGACGACGATGGCCTGCCACTGCGTGGGGGTCAGGACGGCTCGGATCCCGTCCAAGAGCGACGTCTCCGGCGACGGTTGCTGAGCCGGCCCTTGCCCCGGCTGCGACCCAGCCGGAATCGCAGGCGGCTGCACCATCTGCATGCGCCAGGCCTGTACAAGAGCGAGCAGCTGAGCAGCCTGCTGCAGCGACACGGCATCCGTGGTTCCCTGCAGCCGGACAATCCCAAGAAGAAGAGCTGATGGATCCTCCGTGCCGGTCCGCGGCGGGGAAGAACCTATCTGCGGCTGCGCCCCGACAGCGAATGCGATCAGAAGAGAGAAGCTGGCCGCCATCGCGGTCACGATCAAAGAACGTCTCCACGTTTTCATGGCGATTCCCTCCGTTGCGTCGAGCGAGCGGCCAACCTTCCTTCGGATTCCGGTTCGCCCGATCCGTCATCGAGCATGCCTGATGGCAGTGTCCGGACGGCGGCACGCCTGTGGCACGGTTGTGAGGTCTTTGCCGATGCCGCGTAGCGAGGTGCACGGCGTGATGGCTTGACGGTAGAGGGATATCATCCAAGGCAAGATGAATCCTTCTCTTCTACAGGTCGTGATCTCGTTCGCGGCCGGGATTCTCCTTGACCGGATTGTGCCCTTAGCGCCTAGCTTCGGGATGCTCTGGGGCCTCGCCGCAGGAGCGGCCCTCCTGTCCGTACTTCTGGCCCGGTTCCGACGCGCCTTTCTCGCCGGGCTCTGGATCTCCATCGCGCTCCTCGGCGCGCTCCGCACCGAGAGCGTCGAGCGGTCGTACGAGGACCTCTACCATCGGGCTTCATCCCTCCAAGAGATCACCGGAGTCGTCGTCTCGTACCCCGACTCGCAGACGGGGAGGTCCACGTTCACGTTCAGCCCCGATAACCTCCCTGCACGCCTTCGGGTCACGCTCTTTTGGGACGAGGGCGCACCGGGGAACGTGCTTTACGGCGACCGACTCCGACTGCACGGCTCAGTCAAGGCTCCACCGCAGTTCGAGGACTTCGACTACCGCGCCTACCTCGCGGAGCAAGGCGTCTTCGCCGTGATGAGCGTAGACACGAGCTTAGGGGTCGAGCGCCTGGGCCGGGGCGGAAGCTCCATCCTTCGAGTGGGCAACGTCGTTCGCGACCGCCTGCTTCGCCGGTTGGACGGCGCTCTTTCCGCCGAGAACGCCGCGCTCGCCCGCGGCCTTCTCTTCGGAGAGACGAACGCGCTCACGGACGAGGTATCGGATGCGTTTCGCCGCACGGGACTGTCTCACGTCCTCGCCATCTCAGGAATGAACCTCGCGATCCTCCTCGCCGGGGTGTGGTTCGTGCTTCGTCTCGTCGGTTTGCGTCCTGCCGTGGCGTACCCCCTCGTCGGAGTGAGCGTTCTCGCCATCCTCTGGCTGGTGGGGCTCCCGGTGAGCCTCGTCCGCGCCGCCATCATGTTCGGGTTCCTTGCTCTCGGGAGCGTTCTCGCCGACCTTGGCTTCATTCTTCGCCGCTCGGTTCGTCTGAGCCACGGGCTCGCGGCCGCAGGCCTCGTGATCCTTGCCGTCCGCCCGACCGCTCTCTTCGATGTCGGATTCCAGCTGAGCTTCGGCGCCACGGCTGCGATCCTCGCTTGGGCCGCTCTCCCCTCCGAGCCCGCGAGATCGGCGGGCGAGCGCTCGCCGAGGCGCGACCTTCTCCGGAGAGCCGCGGCGTATGGGTCTGACCTTGTGGCGGTCTCGCTGGCCGCTCAAGCGGGGACAGCGCCGTTTCTCGCGTGGCAGTTCGGAATGCTGTACCCGCTCGGGCTTCTCGCGAATCTTCTGGTTGTTCCCTTGGCCACGCTGGCCCTCTGGGTCGGCGTCGTCACCGTCTTCTTCTCGGCAACGCCTCTCTTCTCCCTGTTCGCACGTGTGTTCGGAGCGCTCCTCACGGCAATGACGTGGATCGTGACGACGCTCGGCCGGCTGCCGCTCACCTCCGTTGCAGTCGACGCTGCGTTCGGCATCGTGCTCGCGGCCTTCACCCTGTACGCGTTCGCAGTTCTCTCCATCGCTCGCCGGACGACGGGACGGACGGACCTTGTTCCGTGATCGCCACGCAGAACCCCTTCCTCGACACACTCCTCTCGTCCCGCTAGTCTGGTGGTCGTCGCGCGCAAGTTGGCGCGGGAGGAGGCTGCATGCTCGACGGCTTCTCCCAGATGTCCCCGATGCTCCAGGCGTTCCTCGCCACGCTCTTCACGTGGTTCGTGACGGCGCTCGGCGCGTCTCTCGTCTTCTGCTTCCGGGAGATCGAGCGGCGGGTTCTCGACGCGATGCTCGGGTTCGCCGCCGGAGTAATGATCGCTGCCAGCTTCTGGTCGCTCCTCGCGCCGGCGATTGAGCTCTCCGCAAACTCAGGCCTGCCGAGTTTTCTCCCCCCGGTCGTCGGATTCCTCGCCGGAGGAGCGTTCTTGTGGGCCATCGACCGGGTCCTCCCGCACCTCCACATCGGCTTTCCGATCGAGGAGGCGGAGGGCGTGAAGACGCCGTGGCGCCGGAGTGTCCTTCTCGTCCTCGCCATCACGCTGCACAACATTCCGGAGGGCCTTGCGGTGGGCGTGGCGTTCGGCGCCCTGACCGCGGCCCTTCCGGGCGCGTCGCTCGCCGGGGCGGTCGCGCTCGCCCTCGGCATCGGAATCCAGAATTTCCCCGAGGGCGCCGCGGTGTCGGTGCCGCTTCGACGCGAGGGGCTCGGGCGGCTCAAGAGCTTCTGGTACGGACAGTTATCGGCGGTCGTCGAGCCGATCGCCGGCGTGCTCGGCGCTGCAACGGTCGTCCTCGCCCGGCCGCTGCTTCCGTACGCGCTTGGGTTCGCCGCCGGCGCGATGATCTACGTCGTGGTCGAGGAACTGATTCCCGAGGCCCAACGGGAGCAAAACACTCACATCGCCACGTTCGGCGCGATGCTTGGATTCGCGGTGATGATGGTTCTCGACGTCGCCCTGGGATAGGCCTCCGCCTAGGGTTCGGACGTGACGAATCGCTTTCCGTCCTCCTTGCAGAGGATCTGGATTGCATCGCGCCCGGTAGACACCGCGGGCGGCAGCCCGCCTCCCGGGGCGACCCACTGCCCGACCATGCGGAAGTCCTTCAGGCCCGGCAGGGTCTTCTTCATGCTCGACCCGAAGGACGCGGCGGTCATCAGCCATCCTTCGTAGCTGCCGCGCCAGTTCCCGGTGTAGCGCTCCCATGTCGTCGGCGTGGCGACGTCAATCATCTCGATCTTGCCTCGGATTCCCGGCAGCCGCTGTTCGAGCGCGTCCACGACACGTTGACCGACAAGGTCCTTCTCGGCGCGATAGCGAGCGGGATCGGATGACAGCGCCTTCCAGCGATCGTAGTCCGCGCCAATCATGATGATGACGACGGTCTTGCCCGCCGGGGCCAGCGAGCGATCGAAGTTGTAGACGTTCATGGACAGGCGATCGCGCGCCTTGCCGTCGATCTCGACCTTGGGCTCGAGCGGGAAGCTGATCCCTGACGAGACCTGCGGAACCCCGTCGAGCGGGTCGGCGACCCCAAGGCTCACGTACAGAAGCGGTGGGAACGGCTTCATCCCCCCTTCGTACGGCTTGCGAATCTCTTCGTTGACGAAGCGGCCGCCGAGCAGGTCAAAGATCGTCGTGCGGCCGTCGGCAGCGGAGATGACGACATCGGCGCGGTACTCGCTCCCGTCCGCGAGGCGCACGCCAACCGCCCGGTGCTCCCCGGCCGAGTCAGGCTCGACAAGGATCTCTTTCACGCGTGCGGAGTAGCGGATCTGGCCGCCAAGGTCGAGGAAGCGCCGCTCGATGTTGCGCGCAAACGGCAGCGAGCCGCCGAGCGGATACCCCGCGGTCTTCGCGTACTGCCACGCAAGCGGCATGATGACGCCGAGCATCGGGAAATCCTGTGCCTCACTCGCCATCGACTCCAATGCGCGGCGCACGATGGGGCTCTTGAACCGCTTGGCGAAGCTCGTCACGGTCACCTTCCGCCATTTCGCGAAGTCTGCGCCGTAAGGGAGCATTCCCGCCATCATCGAGAGTTTGTCTCCCCAGGTGGCAAGCTCGGCGGCCTTGCCCACAGGGATGTCCATGTGGACAAACTTTCGGATCGTGCGAGTCAACTCGCGAATCGGTTTCCCGTCTTCCGGAGCGAGTTCGAGCAAGTGCTTCTCGAATCGCTCAACGTCGCGGTAGAAGACGAGCGCGCGGCCACCTTCGCACTCGACGCGCATGAACTCGTCAAGATCCACGACCGTCAACCCTCGCAGCGCGCCGACCTCGTTCCAAAGCCTGTGGTATCCGGATCCGGGACCCGATCCAACAAGCCAGTGGATGCAGCTGTCGATCGTGTATCCCTTGCGCTGCCAAGCCGTGCACACGCCGCCGGGCAGGTTGTGCATCTCGAAAATGGTCGCCCCGTATCCGTTCATTCGTGCGTAGCACCCGGCGGAGAGTCCCGCAATTCCCCCTCCAATGATGGCAACCGACTGCCTGCGCTGGTCTCCTTCGGCCATGTGTCCCTCCTCGTCGCGACCTGCCAGCCTAGCGGGTGCCACGGCGAACGGCAAGCTGGAAGAGAAGATGGACGCTGGCGGGTCAGCGGGTTCTAGGTCCGAAGCGCCCGTCGGTCAGCGGGTGACTCGTCCCGCGCACCCACGGCCAGCGCTTGTGCGCTGCTGGCCTCACCTTCGATCTGACGACGAAACGCTTGGCGAGGAGTACCGCTCGGCCCAGGCTCGACCGTCTCCGCGGGAGCGAACCCCGTCCGCACGTAGAACCGACGCGCCGGTTCGCCGCCACGGACTCCGGGTCCGAAGGTGATCACAACAAGCTCTGCAGGAGAAGAGATCTCGCGGGCGACGTGCTCAACGAGCGCCGTGCCAAGTCCGTTTCGCCGGTGCGATTTCGCAACGACCAGCCAACCGATCCGGTATACGGGTGGTCGCGGCGAGAGAAGAAGACCGGCGAGAAGCCGAGAACCGGCGGGCCCATCCTCCTCGCGGATGCAGTAGGCGGTGCCCCGGGAGATGTTGCGCGACAGCGCCCTCCGGAAGACTGGGTCATCGACCATCGGCCCAAACAGCGGCTCGACCTCGGCGGTAAGGTCGAGCCACGGCATCAAATCCTCTCGCTGGGCACGGCAGATGCGCATTTCGCCTCCCTGACGCAACTGTCACATCCTGTCTCCCTGAAGCGTACCCGAGCTGCGCCCTTCAGGTCGGCCATCTCGAACCTCTGCGCGGCGAAGCGCGACACCCCGCAAGGGCTCACGTGTCTGGTCCGTCTTCCGCCGGGGTGGAGACGATGGCGAAACTGCTCGGCGTATGATCCGAACGGAGGTGCTCCATGGCGAAGCGCAAACTGGATCTCAAGGTGATGAAGAACCTCGTCTTTCCCTACCTTCCTACCCTCGTCGGGGTGAACGTCGACGAGAAGCCGAATTACATCGCGATCGGCCTCATCGGCTGGTTGTGCTATGACATCATGGCGGTCTCGGTGGGGCACCAGCAGTACTCGCGCCGAGGGTTCGAGGAGAACCGGACCTTCAGCGTGAACCAACCGGGAGCCAAGCTCGTGCGTGAGCTCGACTTCTGTGGGATGGCGAGCGGCCGGACCGTCGACAAGGCGTCTCTCTTCGAAACGTTCTACGGCGAGACGAAGACCGCGCCGATGATCGCCGAGTGCCCCGTCAACATCGAATGCCGAGTGGTGCAGACCCTGATTCGCCCCGTGCACACGGTGTTCCTGGGCGAGGTCGTCGCCGTGCACGTGAGTGAAGACTGCATGACGAACGGAATCATGGACGTCGCCCGTATCGAGCCGATCTTCTACGCGCCTGATCCAAGTCAAGGGAAGCAGGTCCACAGTTACTGGACGCTCGGCCAGCGGATCGGCCACGCGTACGAGGTCGGAAAGGGTCTTCGCCCCGACGAGGCTCGCGAGAGTTGTCCTCGCGCCTCCTCAGAACGCTAGAATCAGGGAGCGGGAGGGGAGAAGCGATGAGACGTCTTGCGGTGCTTGTCGTGGCGGTCGCCCTTGTCGGGGTCGGCGGTTGTTTCGGACCGGTGGTTCCTCCAATCGCGGGGTTCACGACGTGTCTCAACGGGTGGCAGGGATTGCTCGAGATGCAGTTCGGCTCGACATCTTCCACGATCGACAGTCACTGGATCACCCTATACTCGTGGGACTTCGGCGACGGTCAGACGGTCGATGACTACGGCGGATGGGTCAGCCACCTCTACGCGGAAGAAGGGACGTACACGGTCCGGCTCACGGTGACTGACGACCGCGGGCTCACGGCGAGCACGGAGCAGAGCCTTGACGTTGAGTATCCGGCCGTGATCGACGACGTCTCGATCGTCTCCGGGTCTCCGTGGCGTGCCGTGGGAGAGGTCGAGAATCGGTCCGACTCCTTGCTTCTTTCGGTCACGATCAAGGTCAAGTTCTACGATGCCGATGGGGTGAGAATCGGCGAGGGGACCACCGACGTGACCGAAGTCGATGCCGGTGAGCACGTTCGGTTCACGGTGGAAGGGCCATCGTACCCGGACGTCGTTGCCTCCGTTCACGCCTCCGTGACGGCCTACGTGACCGAGTGCTCGGGAAGCTACCCCGTTCCACTGGACAAGGGCTCCTAGGCGCCAGACTCGTGACGTGCGGGCTCGACCGATTGTGCTCCTACGAGCCGCGGATCGAGGATTCGGCCAAGCGAAACGACGACTGGGTCGAAGTGCTGCATCCAGAACCGGGCGGCCAGGCTGTTCGCCGTCTCGAAGTCCACGGAGCAGCGCACGTAGCTTTGTTCGCGTCCCCAGTCTACGGCGCGCGCCAAGAGCGCCGTGGCGACGCCCGCTCCCCGCGCGGTCGGCTCGACGTATGCGCCGGTGATGCTCGTCGTCCCGTCATCGACGATGACCGCACAGGCGTCGCGAGTTGCCGGCCCCTGGCGAATGTACCCGAGCGCAGACCCGTCGCGCACAGCGAGCCAGATCCCCATCGTCGGATCGTGCAACGTGGCCTCCCACGTCGCGCGGTCCTCGGGCTCCCGATCGAGGATGTAGATCGACGGACCGGCAAGGTGCTCCTGAAGCCCGCGAGCCAACGGTAGAACCAGATCAACGTCGTCCGGCACCGCGCGCCGGATCTCGAAGTCACCGTGGGTGACGGAGATCGGCTCGAGAGGACGCACGGCATCGCAGACCATACGACCGAACCCGCCCCACGCCCACGCCTCGAGGGCGGCGGCATCGTGGGCCAGCGCGCAGATCGCGTGGATCTCGCCTCCCTGGCGTAGCCACTCCGGCGCGGCCTCCCGGTACATTGCCTCCACGGCGCGCCGGGCCACCGTCGGCTCCGCGCCATTCCCCCATTCCGGAGAGAGCATGCACGGACGCCCGTAGAGCGTGCCGATGGAGTACGCACCGAGGAGCCCAACCATGCGCTCGCCCTCGAAGGCCGCAACTCCGGCACCGCGGTCGACCAGCCGTAGGAGCCGGCTGGAGAACATCGCCGGATTGTCGTACGCCGGAGGAAGGGACGGAACCTTCGCACGCAGCGCGGCGCAGCGTCGACCTACGAGCCCTGCGGCCTCTTCGACATGCTCCTTCCCCAGTCGGACAATACGAAGCTTCATGACCCTCCTCGGTGGAGGAGAGATCGTATCCTCCCATCTCTTCTCGCGCTCGGGCACACTCGAGTCTTGCTGGAACTCGCCGCGGCAGCTCCGGTATTCTCGAGCACTGTGGGCGCCGCCAGGGTGGCGCCCACGCAGCCAAGGAGGAAGGCCATGAGGCGGTATGATGGGCTCAGTCCACAGAAGACGCTCGTGATGATCGGGGTTCTCTTCGCGCTCACTGCGACTGGGATTGCGTCGACTTGCTTCGGAGAGACGCTGCGGGACATCGAATACGCGGTTGTCGACGGCTTCTCGCTCAAGCTCGATCTCGTTCTCCCCGGCACCCCGCCCGCGAAGCCCATGCCCCTCGTCGTCTACATCCACGGGGGCGCGTGGATCAGCGGAGACAAGGACTCCACGCACGCGCCGGCAGTTCTCGGGCCGCAGTACGCGGTGGCCAGTGTGAACTACCGGCTGGCTCAGCAGGCTCCGTTCCCGGCACAGATCCACGACTGCAAGGCGGCGGTCCGCTGGCTCCGAGCCCACGCCGCAACCTACGGCATCGACCCCGACCGAATCGGGGCGTGGGGCGTGTCGGCCGGCGGGCACTTGGCCGCCCTCCTCGGCACCTCGGGCGGAGTCGCGGAACTCGAGGGAACCGTCGGTGACTGTCTCGGCGTTTCGAGTAGGGTCCAGGCAGTTTGCGATTCCTTCGGACCGATCGACCTTTTAACTCTCGTCGACCCCACCGGGGACATCGATGTCGGTGCCGCGTACTCGCCCGTCGGCCGCCTGCTCGGCGGGCCTCGCGACGAGCACGCGGAGCTCGCGCGCCTCGCAAGTCCCATCACCCACATCGACGAGACCGACCCACCATTCCTGATCCTGCACGGCGACGCGGACGAAGTTGTCCCGTACGACCAGTCGGTGGTCTTCCATCAAGCCCTCGCCGCCGCCGGCGTCGATGCGAGCCTCTACCTGGTCGGCCGTGGCGCCCATGGCGGCTTTCCGCCCTTCGTCGACGGTCTTGTGAAGGCGTTCTTCGACCGGGTCCTTTGGCCCTAGAGAAGGCCGTCGCGCTCATTCCCAGCTCGCACAGAGAACGAGACGTGGATACGATGCGAACTCAAGCGCGGCGGCGCATCCGTCTCACCCGAGCAAAGGAGAAAGTGTGCTCACCGGGTCTTCGATCCTCCTGAGGACATTCCGAGAGCCCGATCTGGAAGGCCTCTACGATCTGATCGCCGACGTCCGAACCATCGGGGATCATTGGCCGCTCGGAATCGGCTCGGAGTCGGAGTGGCTCAAGCGGTTTCGCGAGAACGGTTGGTGGACGGAGGACTACGGACGCCTCCTTGTCACCGATCACGCGGGGAATCGCCTCGGGTACGTCAACTACTACAAGTCCTCGCACAGCTACCAGGGCCTTGAGATCGGATACCGGATCTTCCGCCCCGAACATCGCGGGCGGGGATTCATGGGCGAAGCCGTCCCCCTCTTCGTCGCGTACTTGTTCGAAGCGAAGCCGATCGAGCGAATCCAGGCGCTTGCCCACTCCGAGAACACGGCGTCGTGCAGGCTCCTCGAGCGGTCGGGGTTCACGTTCGAGGGGACGCTTCGCCGCGCGCACTTCGATCGCGGCACGTTCCACGACTTGCGGATGTACTCCATTCTGCGCGCGGAAGCGACTGCGCTCTCCGACCTGCTGGCTCCTCTCTAGCGAGTGGGCGGCCTGCGCCCAGTTCCCCTAGAATCTGAGCCATCCCTGGAGCCCTGCAGCGGGGACGGCGCGCGCTCCAGGCAAGACGGAGGTTGCCGATGCCGTTTCGATGGATTCTCGTGGTCGGCCTTGCCCTTCTCGGTCTGCTCTTCGCTGTGCCGCCCCTTCTTGATAGCGTGCGCAACGACGAGCCGGCTCCTGCAGAAGTCGACCCGCTTCGCGGTCTCGCGGAGCTTCCGTTCCGCGCGTTCGTCGAGGAGTCGTACCGGAGGCTTGAACTACGGGATCCGGACACCCTGATCTCGAACGAACTCTCGCAGGTCTACGGCGTCGAGGAACGCGGACGATGGAGCGATCGCTCGCCCGACTACCTTGAGGAGACCTACGCGCTCGAGGAGAGGACGCTCGGGATGCTTCATCGCCGCGATCGCGAAGCTCTCTCTCCTGAGGAACGCAGCACGTACGACGTCTACGAGTGGTACCTCGCCGATCGTGTGCGTTGGCACGACTTCGCGAACGTCGACTACTGCAACAACCCTTACGATCTCCAGAGCGCCGTCCTCGACTTCCTCATCTCGTTCCCGATCGAGAACGCCGCGGACGCGGAGGCATACGCCGAGCGGCTCTCCACGTTCGGCACGTGGATGGACCAGGTCCTCGAGGGGTTCCGCCTCCGCGAGGAAGCGGGGGCTCTCCCGCCGCGGGTCCTCCTCCGACAAGCGCTCGGGGCGATCGATCAGTTCGTGCCGGCGGACGACACCGGTGTGCGTCAGGCCACGCTCTCGCCGCTGTGTGAGTCGTTCCGCGATCGGCTGGAGGAAAGCGGATTCACCAAGCCGGAGGTCGAGCGCTGGGTCGCCACCGCCGAGAGTGACGTCGCTCGAGTGGTCATTCCGGCCCTCGACCGCCTCGAAGCCTGTCTGATCGAGCTGCAGACCCGCGCCGATGACACCTTGACCGCCAAGCGGCTCCGAGAGGGTGAAGCGTTCTACGCCGCCTCGCTCCATCACCACACAACGAGCGACTGGTCGCCGGCGAGGATCCACGAGCGCGCGTGCGCCGAGGTCGTTCGGATTCTCGAAGAAATGCGGACTTGCGCCGCCCGCCTGGGATGGCCGGAGAACTTGACGGCGGCCGAATTGGACCAGCGGATCACCGAGGCCAACACGCCGATCGAGGGGGATGCGCTGCTCCCCGAGTACCAGCGTCTGATCGATCGCGCGACGGCGGCCCTCCCGGCGTACTTCGCGCGTCTGCCGAAAGCTGGACTAGCGATCGAGGTGGACCCGAACACGACGTTCGCCTGCTACGTCGCGCCGGCACTCGATGGCTCGAAGCCCGGGCGCATGCTTACAAACCTCGTGAGCGCGGTCCCGTACACCGCGTACGACGAGCCGGTCCTCATGCACCATGAGACCGTTCCAGGGCACCACCTCCAGATCGCCCTGGCCCAAGAACTGGGGCTCGTCAACGTCCAACGGGACACCATCACGAGCGTCTACGATTGGCATCCTTCGTTCCAGCCCTACGTCGAGGGGTGGGCCCTCTACGGGGAAGGACTCGCGGCGGAGATGGGGCTCTACGACGACGATCCACTCGGGAACCTGTGCCGCCTGCGCCTCGAGCTCCAGCGAACGGCCCGCAGCGCCGTCGACACGGGAATTCACGCCTACGGATGGACGTGGGAGGACGCGGCGGACTACCTCGAGACGGTCACCGGATCCCCTCCACGCCCGAGCGCCGCGCTTCGCTACTTCACCCAACCCGGCCAATCGTGCGGCTACACGCTGGGGATGTGGACGATCCGCGACGCGCGGCAGCGCGCGATGGGCCAGCTGGGCGACGCGTTCAACTTCCAAGAGTTCCACCGCGTCGTTCTCGAGGCCGGGCCGATGCCGCTTTTGCTCCTGGATCGGCGCGTCGACGACTGGATCGCGGAGCAGCTCGTCGGCGCACCTTGAACGGTAGGCAACGGCGCAAAGCCCATTACTCCCACTCCAACTCCCCCGATGGCCCTCCATGCCATCCTCTGAGCGTGGGACCGCGTCGGGAAGCACTCCCACTGGAAGCAAGGCGTGGAAGCTCTTCTACTGCGGCCTTCGGCGCGCCGCCTCCAACTGCGCGTCGGAGAAACCTCGAGCCAATCGACCTCCGGAGCACTCGAGGCGGAGAGCGTGAAACTTGACAGAAGCGAAAGACGTGATAGGCTCATATGTGACTTGGATTACTCTCCGGGTCCGCGCTTTCGGAGACCCTCGGCTCTGGGCGCGGGACGGCAGGCCGAGGGAAGGAGACGAACACAATGAAGCGAGTTGCTTCTTACTCAATCGCGCTCTGCGCACTAGTTAGCCTTGCACTGGTCTTAATGTTGGCGGGATGCGGCGAGAAGGCTTCGACGACATCGACGACAAAGCCGGCAGCGACGTCGACCACGTCGACGACAAAGCCGGCAACCACCACGGCGACTCCGGCCACCACGACGAAGCCGGCAGCCACCACGGCCCCGGCCACCACAACGAAGCCGGCCACCACCACGGCCCCAACCACCACGACGAAGCCGGCCACCACCACCACCACCCCGGCAACGACCACGGCCCCGGCCACCACGACGAAGCCGGCCACCACCACCCCGGCAACCACCACGGCCCCAGCCACCACGACTCCGGCAACGACCACGACGGCTCCGGCCACTACGACTCCGGCAACGACGTCTCCGACCGTGACCCAGTCACCGTCGACGACGCCCGCGGCACCGGCCGCCACTACGACGACCGCACCCGCGACGACGACCCCGAAGCCGTAGGGCCGTTTCCGGAGCAGCCAAAGCGGGTGTTGGAGCGGACCGAGACTCACACGGAGCCGCTCCGAGACTAGGGAGGGAAAAGCGGGGTGCAGTATCGAGCCGTGCGGGCGTATGCTCTAGGTGGGCTAGTAATCCTCTTCATCGTGCTTCTGTGCATCGGTGGATGCACAGAGAAAGCAACGAAGACGATGCCAAGCAGCCCCGTGACGAGCGCGCCGGCGGCCACGCCCCCTACGGCAGGCTCAACCGCCGCCAAACCTTCGGCCCCAACCGCTTCAACACCCACTTCGGCAACATCCAAGACGGAGACCGCCGGCAAGCCGACAACGCCGGCCGTGAAGCAGCCGGCACCCGAGCCGGCCTTCCTCTCGCCGGGCCAGGTCCTGGCTTGGAAGCGCGGCGGGACTACTTCCAGCCTCTGCGACCGTCTCATCATCCACGCCGACGGCCGGGCCGTCGCAACCTCCTGCAAGGGGCAAGGGGAAGCGGAGCGCGGAAATCTTATGCTCAACGAGGCTCAGCGAAACCAGCTGAACGAGTGGCTACGCACGCTGAAGCCTCTCGATCGAGAGGAAAGCGGCGACACGACAGTCAATGCTGTCCCCGGGCGTCTGGCCATCGTCGGGTCGGGTGACCGGGACGCCACGGCCTCCGATGTAGCGGCTCTTCGCGGCTTCGCCGCATCCCTCTTCGAACAGGCCGTGCGAGCCGGTATCTCCACACCTACCCCATCAACGCCTCAGAGCGGCTCGAAGTCCGAAGTCACCTTCTAAGTGCGGTTCGGGCCGCGCCACGGCGCGCTGCAGACACCCTGGCCGGCGGCTCGCCGTTCAACGTTACCCCATGGTATGCTGTCGACTTGTGATCGCTGGAGGACGGCACGGCGAGTCTATTGATGGGCAAATGATGATCCGCGCGCTCGTGTTCGACTTCGACGGTCTGATTCTCGACACCGAGACTCCTCTTCAGCTGTCCTGGGAGGAGATCTACTCCGAGGTCGGGCTCTCAGTCCCTCCGGTCCGGTGGGCGTCTCTTCTCGGAGCCGCTGCGGACCCACCGGAGGCGTACGCCCTTCTGGAGGAGCACCTCGGCCATCCCATCGACCGTGAGTCTGTTCGTCGGAAGCGACTGCGCCGCGAACACGAACTCCTGGCCGGGGAGACAATCCTCCCCGGCGTCACGGAGCTGATCCGTGAAGCTCGATCCCGTGGGCTAGGCCTTGCGGTCGCCTCGAGCTCCGACCGAGCGTGGGTTGAGAGACACCTTCGGACCTTCGGCCTCCTCTCGAGCTTCCAGGCCCTTCTGTGCGCCGAGGACGTCACGCTCGTGAAGCCCGATCCCGAACTCTATACAGCGGCCCTTTGCGCCCTCGGCGCCCGCGCCGACGAGGCCATCGCGTTCGAAGACTCCGTTCACGGGGCCGAGGCGGCGAGGCGTGCCGGCCTCTTCGTAGTCGTCGTCCCCAATCGCGTCACCCGGCACTCGAACTTCCCGAATGCGGATCTCGTCGTCGGTTCCATCGCCGAGCGATCTCTGGACGAGTACATCCACGCGGCGGAGCGACGCTAACGCAGGTCCGCAGAGTAGGCGGATTCGGCGGACCTGCTATAATGGAGATGGGAGGGCAAGCAACATGAAACGTTCACTCCGTTGGATTGGGTTGGCGGTCTTGGCAGGGGCGTTCGTGGTTGTGACCGGGTGCAATCTCTTCAATGCGGCACCAGAAGCGGACTTTGATTGGTCGCCCAATGAACCGCTGGCAAGAACCGAGGTTGAGTTCGAAGACACGTCGACGGACGAAGGCGGGCTGTTCGGCAGCGGCGGCGTCATTTCGTGGGACTGGGACTTCGACGACGGCGAGTCGGCCTCGTCCAGGAACCCAACCCATGAGTTCGACAAGAGCGGCGACTACGACGTGACCCTCACGGTGACCGACGCTGGGGGCAAGAGCGCCACGGTCGAGAAGACTGTTCCGATCACGGCAAGCGTCGCCGGGACATGGCGGGGGTACATCGTCGACAACACGGGCTTCGCAAACGACATGGAGCTTGTCATCACCCAATCCTCGACCGGCGGGATCCAGGGCACCTGCTATATGCTGGGAGCGACGCTCGCGTGCAGTGACACGTCCTTCGACCCGGAGACCAAACGGGTGAGGTTCAGCCTGTTCGACCTCGGCATCCGCCTTGACGGAACCATGGATGCATCAGAGACCCGCATCGAAGGGGATTGGTGGATCCTCGGGGCTCCGGTCAACATGTGGAGCTGGGACGTAACCCTTGACTAGCGCGCTGACGGGATCGTAACCGGCACTCCCAAGAGCCGCAGCCTGTGACGAGAGCGTGCACGGCTGCGGCTCTTCTTTCTCTCTCCGGACGCGCGAAAGGGAACCTTGGCGAACATCGAACGCATCGAATTGGCACCGGAATACTCCATCTCCCAGGTCATCAAGGGCTCCTGGCAGTTGGCCGGAGGCCACGGTCCCGTTGACATGGGCGGTGCACTTGCCGACATGCGCCGCTTTGTCGACGCCGGCGTGACGACGTTTGACTGCGCCGACATCTACACCGGCGTCGAGGAGATGATCGGCGCCTTCCTGCGCCTCTCGCGCGACGCCGTACGAGCAGGCGAGATCCCTCCCATCCAGGTGCACACGAAGTGCGTCCCCGATCTCGATCGACTCCCGACGCTCTCCCGGTTCGACGTCGAAGCGACGGTCGACCGGTCGCTCCGGCGCCTGGGGGTTGAGCGGCTCGACCTCGTCCAGCTGCACTGGTGGGACTACTCCGTCCCCGGGTACGTCGACGCCGCAGGGTGGCTCCACGACCTCGAGAAGCGCGGGAAGATCCGGCACGTCGGCGTGACGAACTTCGACATCGAGCATCTCGAGGAGATCCTCCACGAAGGAATCCCCGTGGTGTCAAACCAGGTTCAGTACTCGGCGCTCGATCGGCGGCCCGAGTCGGAGATGGCGGGCTTCTGTCAGGCTCGCGGAATCTCGCTCCTGTGCTACGGAACGGTTGCCGGCGGGCTGCTATCAAGCCGCTTCGTGGGCGCCGCGGAGCCGTCCCCGCCGTACGAGAACCGCTCTCTCACGAAGTACAAGCTGATTGTCGACGAGTTCGGGGATTGGCGGTTGTTCCAGTCGTTGCTCGCGACCCTGCAGGCGATCGCCGACCGCCACGGGGTGAGCCTCTCGGCGGTGGCGTCGCGCTATGTCCTGGAGAAGCCGGCGGTCGCCGCCGTGATCGTCGGCGCGCGGCACGCTCATCACCTGTCCGACATCGCGGGACTGTGCTCGTTCCACCTTGACGCGGGGGATGTCGCTCTTGTCGACGATGTCTTGCAGCATGCCCGCGGCCCGAAGGGCGCGGTCTACGGCCTCGAGCGGATCCGCGACGGCGCGCACGGAGCCATCATGCGCTACAACCTCCAAGAGAAGACGTCGCTGTAGCCGCTTGTCGCAAGGTTCGCCGGGAGTTGAGATTCCTGGGCAACGCGGTATACTGAAGCGCGTTGTTGGTAGTTTGCAGTCGCTTTCTTGGAGTTCAGTCTTTCTGCAACCCACGGAGGATGTCCTGCTTCACTAAAGCTCCCAGCATCGAGGAAGGTGTTGAGTATGTCCGATCGCGAAACGGGTACCGTCAAGTGGTTCAACGACGCGAAGGGGTTTGGCTTCATCTCGCGAGAGCAAGGTGAAGACGTCTTCGTGCATTTCAGCTCGATCCGCGGCGCCGGCTTCAAGTCGCTGGCCGAGGGTCAAAAGGTCGAGTTCACGTTGGGTCAGGGACAGAGAGGTCCGCAGGCCGTCGACGTGACGCCCGTTCTCTAGGAACGAGCCGTACGCAAGGCTTTCACGCGGCGCACTCCGGTGCGCCGCCTTTCTTTCCACCTGACCCGATACGCCGTTTCGATCCCGCCCCGTCGAGTATGATGCGACGATCTGCCGGACGGTGGAGCTTCGAGCCGGACCGCACTTGGAGAGGCTCGAAGTCCGCCGCACTCGTGAACAGGAGGAACGATGAAGGTCACATTCTGCGGGGCAGCAGGGACGGTCACAGGTTCGTCCCACTTGGTCGAAACCAACGGCCTTCGAGTCTTGCTCGACTGCGGGTTGTTTCAGGGGAGCCGGGAGATCGACGAGCGAAACCGTAGCCCATTCCCGTTCGACCCGGCCAGCCTCGACTTCGTCCTTCTCTCCCACGCGCACCTCGACCACGCCGGCCTTCTGCCACGCCTCGTCCACGACGGGTTCGTCGGCCGCATTCTCTGCACGCCGCCGACGGCGGCCATCGCCAAGCTCATGCTCGCCGACTCCGCCCACCTCCAGGTTGAAGAAGCCGCCTTCCGCACGCGCAAAGCGAAGCGCCGCGGCGAGACCGGGACCCCGCCCCTCTACGACATGGACGACGTGCTCCGCACGGCCGACCTGTTCCACCCGATTCCCGGGTACGGCGACCTCGTGGATCTCGGGAAAGGGCTCTCTTGTGTCTTCCACGACGCCGGGCACATCCTCGGATCGGCGTGCATCGAACTTCGCACGTCGAACGGCCGGCTCTTGTTCAGCGGCGACCTCGGCAATCGCCACCAGCCGATCGTTCGTGACCCCAGCACGCCGCCCCACGTCGACGTGGTCCTCGTCGAGTCGACGTACGGCGATCGCGTTCACCGATCGATCGAGGACTCCGTCGCGGAGCTTCGAGACGCGATCCATGACGTCATCCCCGGCGGCGGGAATGTCCTCATCCCGTCGTTCGCCCTGGAGCGGGCACAGGAAGTCCTGTACGAGGTCTTCCTCCTGTGGTCGCGCCACGATCTTCCGCGATGCCGAATCTACCTGGATAGTCCGCTCGCAACGTCGACGACGCGCGTGTTCGAGCGCTTCCCCGACTACTTCGACGACGAGGGTCGAAAGGTGTTCTCTCAACGCCCGAACCCGTTCGACTTCCCGCTCCTTCACTACGCCCAGACGACCGACGAGTCGAAGCAGATCAACGCCCAACCGGGCGGCAACGTGATCATCGCCGGAAGCGGAATGTGCACCGGCGGGCGGATTCTGCACCATCTGCGCTACAACCTGTGGAATGCCTCCGCCGGGGTTGTGTTCGTCGGGTATCAGGCGGTCGGCACCCTTGGCCGGAATCTCGTCGAGGGGACCAAGAGCGTGCACCTCTTCGGAGAGGAGGTCGCCGTTCGCGCCAAGGTGTGGACGGTCAACGGCTTCTCGTCGCACGCCGACCAGCCGATCCTGATGGACTGGCTCGCCAAGGCCAAGCCCCGCGACCTATTCCTCGTCCACGGAGAGCCTACCTCTCAACAGGCGCTCCAAAGAAAGATCCAATCGGAGCTTGGGATCGTTCCACGCATCCCCGCGTGGAAGGAAACGGTGACCGTCTGACCGCCCTGGTGGCTGGAGACGCTTCCGAGACGCTGGCCCCCCAGAATCGGAATGGTGGAGTGATGCTGCGGCCGAGACTTCGCCTCTGACCGTCCCGATGAGGTTGTTGGCTCGAGCCGCAGCGTTCTCCACTCTATCACTTTTCGCTAGTTCTTGGAAGACTGCGGAATCCGGCTCCAAGAGGTACTATCCCGCGGTCTTCCGCAGGTCGTTCGCTTCCTAACGAGTCGCTACAAGGAGCCGTCGGCCATGAGTTTGTTTGCGCCTCCGAGTCGAGACGAGATCCTGACGGGGCATCCGATCCGCATGATGGTGCGGATCGGTGCTCCCGCGGTCGTTTCATCAGTGCTCTTCTCTCTCTACAACCTCGCCGACGCTTTCTGGATCGGCAGGCTGCAGGGAACCGGCGCCCTTGCGGCGATGGCGGGAGTCCAGACTTCGTGGCCGTTCGTCTGGTTTCTCGTCTCCTTCCTGGGGGGATTCGCCGGCGCGGCGGTCAGCGCGTTGGTCGCCCAGAACATCGGAGCGAATCGCCCGGACGACGCGAACCGCGCTCTGAACCAGCTGTTCACCGTCGGGCTTATCGGCGGACTGGTCATCGCCGGCGTCGGATCTTTCATCACTTCATGGGTTGTCGGCATCCTCGTCTCCGACCCGGCTGTGGCCCACGAGGCGACCACCTACCTCCGGATCGTCTTCTGTGGAATCCACACGATGCTGCTGCCCATGCTGGCGTCGGCCGCGTTCTCCGCGACAGGGAACACACTCTTGCCGGTCGGCGTCAATGTCCTCGGCGTCGGGCTCAACATCCTTCTCGACCCAATGCTTATCCTAGGATGGAACCCGTTCCGAACAGTCTTCGGCTGGGTGGGCATCCCCGAGTCCGGCGTCCTCGCGTCCCTGACTCAGGTTCAGTTTCCCCACCTCGGGATTGCCGGCGCTGCCTACGCGACGGTCGCCGCGCAGGGCGTGGCGATGCTTGCCTTTCTTGCTCTTCTGACTCGGCGGCGCGGCGTACTACGGCTGCGCCGAGAGCTCATGCCCCTCCAAGCGGCGTGGATGAAGAAGGCAATCCACATCGGACTTCCAGCTGGGATTGGTCAATCAAGCGTCGCGTTTGGCTTCATGATCATGATCGCCCTCATCGGCCGGCTTCCGAATGCCGCGGCCGCGCTGGCCGGCTATGGAGTGGCTGATCGTGTCTTCGGACTCCTCTTCATAGCCACCGACGGGCTCGGCGTCGGGCTGACGACGATGATTGGCCAGGCTCTCGGAGCGGGGCTCCTCGATCGGGCACGCCACCTTGTGAGCAAGGGAATTCGCGCCCTGTTCATCGTTGTTCTGGTAGAGGCCGTCGTCCTCTACGTGGTGCGCCGGCCGCTCGTCGGTGTGTTCATGCCCGGACAGAGCGAGGCGATCCGTGAGGCCATGAGTTTCATCGCTCTCTTCGCGGCAAGCATGCCCTTCTTGTGCACGTTCCTCGCCGCGGAGGCGGTCTACCGGGGCGCGGGACACAACTTCCCCGCGATGATGCTTGGACTCATCCGCCTGTGGATCCTTCGCATCCCGTTGTCGTGGCTGTTCGCCTTCTCCCTCGGACTCGGCTCGACGGGCATCTGGCTCGGCATGTCTGCCTCGAACGTCTTGTCCGGCATCGCGGCGATCCTGTGGCTCCGAACGGGAAGCTGGCAACGCTCGGTCATCGAGGCCCCGAAGGAAGAGTTCCCCGCGTCGTAGAAGCGCTCGCGTCAGCTCGGAGAGGCCAGCAGACGAGGTACGACGGCGCGAGCGCCGCTTTGCCCCTGTACGATCTCGAACTCCATTCCGTAGGCGGCTCGCAGCGACGCCTCGGTAATCGCTTCGGCCGGACGTCCGCCGCTGTGCGCCGCTCCGGCGACGAGAAGAAGGACGTAGTCTGCGTAGAGAAAGGCGTTGTCCGGCTGGTGTGACGTAACGACGAACGAATGTCCCCCTACCGTCAATTCCTTGACGATGCCGAGGATCCCATGCTGGTGGTGCGGGTCGAGGTGCGCGGCCGGTTCGTCCATTAAGAGGCACCGCGCGCCTTGAGCCAGTCAGCGCGCGATGAGGACGAGTTGCTGCTCCCCTCCGCTAATCTCGGTGTATGGGCGATGCTTCATGCCGAGGATTCCCACGGCCTCAAGGGCACGGTCTACGATCGCTTGATCGTCGGGTCCCGGGCGAGCAAACAGTCCCAAGTGCGGGGCGCGTCCCATCAGAACAGCCTCGGTCACCGTAAATGCAAACGCGGGCTCGTGAAGCTGAGGCACGACGCCGATCCATCGCGCCCGTTCCCGGGGCGTGAGCTGTACAAGCGCTCGACCGTCGACAGACACAACTCCTGACGTAGGTTGTCGCACACCGCTCAAGCACTGAAGGAGTGTCGTCTTTCCCGACCCGTTCGCGCCAAGAACGAAGGCCACCTCCCCATCAACAAGGGACAGCGACACGCCATGCAGAACCTCCTCGCCGTGAACATAGGCGTACGAGACGTCGGCCGCTGCGAGCCTCATCGCTCCGCTCCTCGGGACCGCACGAGTCGAAGGAAGAGAAGCAGGAACGCGGGGATCCCGATCAGCCCGGTCAGGATCCCGAGCGGAATCTCGCTTGGCAGGACCGTGCGGGCGATCGTATCCAGGCCGATGAGGGTCGCCGCCCCGAGAACCGCCGACGTCGGGATCAGCCGCTCGTGATCGGCGCCGACCCATGCACGCGTCACATGCGGCACGACGAGTCCGATCCAGCCGATCATCCCGGAGACGGAGACCGACGCCGCGATCAGAACGGTGGACGCGCCGATCACGACGATGCGAAGCGGCCGCACGCGTAGCCCGAGGCTCGCGGCTTCGGCTTCGCTCAACGTGAGGAGATTCAGGCGCCACGAGAAGAGAAGAAAGAGCGTGAGTCCGACGACGGTGACGACAACGACGGGGATCAGCGTCTCCCACCGGCTCGCGCTGAGGCCGCCGAGCAGCCAGTAGGTAATTGCGGGGAGTCGACTCAACGGGTCCGCAACGTACTTAACGAGTCCAATCAGCGCGTCAAACAGCGCGCTGACAGCAATCCCGCCGACCACGAGGACGAGCGGAGCTGCGCCGAACCGCCAGCCGATCCAGGCGACCAGTCCGACGGCCGCCAGTGCGAACAGGAACGACAATCCCTGAACGGCCGTGGCTCCGCCGACCACGGAGAGCGCCAGTGCGGCGCCGAACGCCGCTCCGGAACTCACTCCAAGCACTTTGCCGTCGACGAGCGGGTTGCGGAACAACCCCTGGAGCACCGCTCCGCTCACCGCGAGGTTCGCGCCCACGCACGCAGCCGCGATCGTCCGCGGGAGACGTACCCGCAGAATGAGAGCGCGAAGGACATCCGATTCGTCCGCCCCGAACAAGGCGCGGAGCGCCTCGATCGGTCGGACGCCGTACCGGCCGACGACGAGCGAGACGAGGAACAGGGCCGCCGCCGCGGGAATCAGAATCCAAAGAGCGCGGCGGCCCCGTCGCAACGTCATGGATGGACGAGAAGTTGGAGCTCTGCTTCCGTCAGCGTGTAGTCGTAGTACGTGGTGTAGAAGGCGTTCATCTCGCGCGCGATGTCAAGAGAGATCGTCCCTGGATGGAGGACGTTGGCCAGCCAGAGAACGCCAAGCAGGGACTCCGGAACGGGTGTGTCCATCGGGCCGAACACGCGTGGCATGCGGTAGATGCGGTTCTCACGAACGGCGCGGACCGCTTGCCAATCCGGATTCGCCGCAAGATCGGCGGGCTTCACCGGGCCGTACGGAGGGATGACGATGACGTCGGGGTCCCACACCAGGACCTGCTCCAGGTTCACGGTGTTCCACGCGCCACGCAAGTCTGCGCTTACGGAGACACCGCCCGCCGCATCGATCAGCCACGTTTGGTACATGTCGCCGCTCGCCACCTTGAGCGGGTCCGTGCCAACGAACAGGACTCGCGGTCGGTCGGAGGCGGCCATCCCGCCGAGGTCGTGTTCGACCGTCTCGGTGATGCGCACGAAGTCGTAGAGAAAGAGCGCCGCACGCTGCTTGGCCTCCGGACCCAACACCTGCGCAGTCGTGACCATCGCCTCTTTCAGGGCGTCAGGCGTCTCCATCACGTACTGGATCACCGGGATCCCAAGGTCGTTGAGCTGTTTGGCGAACGCATCGTGCTGAGAACCGCCTGCGAACACGAGTTGCGCACCGCGGGCAACCATGTCTTCGACGTTCGGGTCGCCGAAGCCGAGGATGTCAGCGAGCCGTGGCTCGATCTTGAACATCGAGTCCCACGCCTGGGAGATTCCCTTCACCCCGACGTACCACGCCTCGACGAGAAGGTCTCCGGCTCCGAGCGCGTAGATGAGGTACGTCCCGGGGCCGTACACGCAGATCAGTCGCTCCACCGGCTGAGGAACGAGAACGACGTCTCCCGTCTGATCGATGACCCGGACCGCGTCCTGCCCGAACGCGGCGACCATCGTGCTGATCGCGATGCTTGTGACAAGTACCGCAGCCAACCAACGTTTCACGCTGCCTCCTTCACGGTCTCCAACAGAGACCGATTCTCCTCAAGCCAACGCAGCGCGCTCTCCATCTGCGCAACTCGGAACGAGCACGCCGCCGCTCCGAGCGCTGTGTCGTTGCTCCTCACTGCTCCACGCTCCCCAAGGGATGCCACAGCTTCGGATAGCTTGGATCTCTGGACGTCAATGAGACTCCCGACGGCCTCCGGACGCAGCTTTCGAAGGAAGTAAACCTTGGCCAAAAAGACCACGCGCAGATCGCGCGGGTGCGTCACCGGGGAGCACGTCCATTCCCAGAACGCGCGGCACCCCTCCCTCGTCACGGAGTACATCTGCCGGGACGGACGATCCTCCTGCGGCTCGACCTCAACCTCGGCCCACCCTTGTTCCACGAGGCGGTGAAGGACGCTGTACAACTGGCTGAGCGCCACGTGCCACAGCTCTCCAAGCCCTTCCACCAGATCCCGGCGAAGGTCATAGCCGTGACGAGGAGCCTCGACCAGGAAACCGAGAGCGGCGTATTCCACCGGAAAACCACGTGACACTCTAGATTCCATAGTGGACTATTCTATCCTGGACGTCTTCAGGAAGCGAGTCGGTTGTCCCGCGTCGCCGCGCCCGTTAGGATGCCATGTCCACTAGTTTCCGCCGTACGAAAGGAACCCGTCCGTGGCGAAGAGGTCCGAGCCGTCCCGCGCGCCGCGCGTCCACCTCGCCAGTCTCGGCTGCGCGAAGAACTTGGTCGATTCCGAACGCCTCCTCGGGCGCCTTGCCGCCGCGGGCGCGATCGTCGGCGCTCCGGTCGACGAGGCTGACATCGTCATCGTCAACACGTGCGGGTTCATCGCGCCCGCTCGCGAGGAATCGATCAACGCAATTCGTGAGTACGCCGCGTGGCGAGTCGAGGTCCCGACGAGACGACTGTTCGTGATGGGATGCCTCGTCGCGCGATCCCCAGATGAGCTGCGTGCGCGCGCCCCCGAGGTCGACGGATTCTTTGGAATCGACGACCACGCGGCCATCGCTCGCGCGGTCGGGCTCGCCGGAAGCAGCGATGAAGAGGAGGGCAGACTCCTCTTAACGCCATACCACACGGCGTACCTGCAGATTTCCGACGGATGCGACAACCGATGCTCGTACTGCACGATCCCGTCGATTCGAGGCCCGTTCCGGAGCCGGCCGATGGACGAAATCCTTCGCGAGGCGTCCGACCTTGCAGCGTTCGGGGTCCGCGAAGTCAACGTCATCGGACAAGACACGAGCCTCTACGGCGTCGACCTCTCGCCGCGCGTCGGAATCCACGACCTTCTGCGCCACCTGTCAGGGATCCAGGAGTTCCGCTGGATCCGCCTCCTCTACGTTCACCCGGCCCACGTCACGAGCGAACTCATCGACGCCTACACCTCGCTCCCCAACCTCGTGCCGTACGTCGATCTCCCGCTGCAGCACTTATCCGACCCGATCCTCGATGCGATGAGCCGGCACATCACGCAGGCCGACTGCCTGCATCTGATCGAGCGGTGGCGCGAGCGGGTGCCGGGCGTTTCGCTGCGAACGACGTTCATCGTCGGCTTCCCCGGCGAGACGGAAGCCCAGTTCAACGAGCTGCTCGACTTGGTTCGCGACCTGCGCTTCGACCACCTTGGAGCGTTCGCCTACTCCCCCGAGGAGGGCACGCCGGCCGCCGCACTGCCAAACCGCGTTCCCGCCGAGGTTATCGAGAGCCGTCTCCGACGCCTGATGGAGCGGCAGCAGGAGATCGTGCGCCGAGCGAACGAAGCACGAGTTGGCACGGAGGTCGAGGTGCTTGTCGACGAGCCCACAGCAAAACGCAGCATCTGGATCGCGCGCACGGCGACGCAGGCCCCCGACGTCGACTCTGTCACGAGACTCCGCGGCAAGGGCCTCTCCGCGGGCCAGTTCATGCGCGCTCGAATCGTCGGGTTTGACGACTACGACCTCGAGGCCGTGGCGATCGCCTAGGCGGCTGCCCCGAGTGCCCCGTTCGGCGACGCGAGCAGCTGTTCCACGCGGCCGAAGAAGTATCCAACGTGGATCCCGTCGACCAGCGCATGGTGGGCCTGCACGTTGAGGGGCATTGCCAGCCGTCCGCCGACGTCGCGGTACTTGCCCCACGCGATCCGCGGCACGGAGTCCGGCGAGTCGAGCGGAACCGGGTGGATCATCCCTGTGAACGCGACCCAGGGGATCGCCGTCATGAACAGGAGATCGTCCCGATCGGGCTCCGACCAGAGCGACTCGGCGCGACGAGCACGCTCGATGCGCAGCTTCGCGTCCGCCGCAAAGCAACCAAACGCCTCCTCGTACTTGAGCGTCACGAAGCGGAACGTCCCGTCGTCGGCAAGTACAGTAATGGAGGGATGCACCGCGGCGTGCTCGATGACCCCCACTCCGCACGTCCGCTGGCGGAACTCGGGAACCTCGTTGGCCGCACGAGCGAGCACATAGACGAGCGCCACGGTGAACGACGCCCCACAAGCGCGAACCGCCTCTCGCAGCGGGCCGACGTCGACGTCGGCCGTCAGGTTGAAGTACGGAAACCCGAGCCCGCGAAAGAGCTCGAACGCCTCGCGCCGAGGCCATCGCTCAAGATCGATCCGCCGAGGCTCATCCATGCCTTATCGTAGCGCACTGCGGGCGCCGAGGTTGGTCTTGACCGTTCGCTTGACTTGACATCGCCGGCGCTCATCGGTTCTACTCTCGTTTAGGCTCTGTTCACCTATGATATCCGTCGGCGACGGAGCCGGCTGGCCGTGCGGTCGAAGGAGGCATGCACCCACCATGCTGACGGAAGAGAACTGGCGGCTCCTCATAGACCGAATCGGGGAGAAGAAGTGCACGCCGTTCCTCGGCGCCGGCGCTTGCGCCGGCGTCCTGCCCCTTGGGGGCGAGATTGCCGCGCGGTGGAGCCACGACTACGGCTATCCCCTCGACAGCAGTTCGGACCTGGCCCGTGTCGCTCAGTACCTTGCCGTCGAGTACGACCCGATGTTCCCAAAGGAGGAGTTCGTCCGTCAATTCCTCACCGATGCCGCGCTCCCCGATTTCGACGACCCTCTCGAGCCGCACGCCTTTCTCGCGTCCCTTCCCCTCAAGCTCTACTTGACGACGAACTACGACGACCTGATGTTCGCCGCGCTGGAGCACCACGGACGCTCCCCGCGCCGCGCCGTGTGCCGCTGGAACACCCGACTCCGCGACGAGGAGTGCCTCTTCGATTCCGCCCCGCCCACCGTGCAGGAGCCGGTCGTGTTCCACCTTCACGGTTGGCGCGGGCTCCCGGAGTCGCTCGTTCTTACCGAGGATGACTACCTCAACTACCTTGTGATGATCTCGCAGGATCCGCAGCTCCTCCACCCCGCCGTGAAGGAGGCCCTCAGCGGGCGATCCCTCCTCTTCATCGGATACAGCCTGGGGGACTGGAGCTTCCGAGTCCTGTTCCAGGGACTGATCGGAGCGACGGAATCAAGCCTTCGAAGGCTGAGCGTCACCGTTCAGCTGCCGCCGATCGCCTCGGACGCACCCGCTGACGTTCGCTCGCGCGCCGAAGGGTACCTGGCGGACTACTTTGAACGGATGGACATGCGCGTCTATTGGGGAGACGCGCGGAGCTTTGTGAAGGAGTTGAGTGAACGCTGGCGAAACCGGTCGCACCATGAATGAAGCGGTCGTGCAGGCGGCGTACCCCTACGTCGGCCCACGTGCGTTCGACGAGGGCGAAGAGAGCCTCTTCTTCGGACGGACGCGAGAGATTGCAGCCTTGCGCGCCCTCATCACAGCCCATCGCGTCGTCCTCCTCTACGCGGAATCCGGAGCCGGCAAGACGTCGCTTCTCCAAGCGGGACTGGTTCCAAACCTTCGTCGGGAGGGATT
Source organism: Thermotogota bacterium (assembly GCA_039679545.1). Taxonomy (GTDB): domain Bacteria; phylum Bipolaricaulota; class Bipolaricaulia; order UBA7950; family UBA9294; genus JAPLGD01. The sequence goes on along the minus strand of JBDKUT010000155.1, from coordinate 3,267 downwards.
CGAGGTGTTCCCCCCGGCGCGAGTCGGAGCAACCCTTCCCGACCTTTCTCCTCCCCAACGAGAGAACATCTTCGTCCGCAATGCCCTGCTGCAGTGGCTCCTCCTCGGCGAACTTGAGCCTCGTTCCGAGACAACGGTCGCCGATTTCCTCGCGGTAAGACCGCACCTGACCGACGCCGATGGGCTCCCGGAGCCGCGCCTTCTTCTCTTCGACCAGTTTGAAGAGCTTTTCGTCAACTACCCGTCCCGCTGGAAGGATCGAGAGGGGTTCTTCGTCCAGGTTCAAGAAGCCCTCAGCCGCGACCCGCTTCTCCGCGTGCTCTTCGTCGTGCGTGAGGACTTCGTCGCGTCGTTCGTGCCCTACGAACCGCTGTTCGACGACAGACTGAGGAATCGATTCCGCCTCGAGCGACTCCGAAGGGACGCCGCTCTTGCGGCGGTCAGGATGCCCCTCGCAGCAACAGAGCGGAGCTTCGCTCCCGGAGCCGCTGAGGAGCTGATTCGGAAGCTGTCCCTCATCCGTTTCGAGGACGAAGGGCGAGTGGATTTCGTTGAAGGCGAATTCGTCGAGCCCGTTCAGCTCCAGGTCGTGTGCCAGCAGCTCTGGGACTCCCTTCCCCCCAGCGTGTCCGAGATCTCGCGTTTCCACGTTGCGACCGTCGGGGACCCCCGCGTCGTCCTTGCCCGCTACTACGAGGCCGCGCTCCGCCGCGTAGGAAAGAAGACGCGAACGCGGGAGGCCGCGCTCCGCCGACTGTTCGGCCGGCATCTGATCACGTCGACAGGGACTCGAGGGACGATGCACGTGGAGGCACGACGCACCGCGGGAGTGCCCAACGAGGCCATCGCTTCCCTTGAGGCGGAGCGGATCATTCGGAGCGAGAGGCGCGCTGGCGCCCGCTGGATTGAGATCCCGCACGACTCGCTCGTCGAGCCCATTCGGCAGTCGAACGCGCGGTGGGCAAGCCGCCGCAGATGGAGGTTGGCTCTGGCGGGGGGAGGGCTCGTCGTTGCCTTGGCGGTGACAAGCGTTGTCCTCCTCGTGACCCGCCACGCACAGCAACTTGAGTTGGGCAACGCTAAGATCGCATTGGCTGCAAGCCGATTGGATGTCGTGTCCGCCCGCCTGGCGTCGCCCAGCACGCCGGACACGTGGTACGAGGTCTTCGATACCGAGTTCGTCAATGCCTTGCCGAACGTCGCTCTCGGCTACGCCACCGCGGCGGGGCTCGAGTGCCAGCAACAGTCCGCCTCTCGCACGACCACGGGGTACCGGGAGTTCGTGACACTCCGAAGCTTGGCCATCAAGGGCAATGACGCAGAACGTCGAGCTGCTGGGATCGCGCTCATTGGTCCGCTGTCGCAATGGGGCTGGATCCCGAAGTGGCTTGAGGAGATCGCCAGCGATCGAAGCGCAAGTGCCGAGCTACGACGGGCGGCAGTACCTCCCCTGGCAAACCAATGGTCGAGACAGAAGAAGCCTGATGAGCTGTATTTGCTCGCCACCAATCCCACTCGCACCAAGGAGATTCGGTCCGCCGCAGCACGCGCCTACTACTGCGTGCTGCAAACGAAGTACGACGAAAAAAGTTTCCACGCGATGTGCGAAAAGGATGCCCGCCTGCAAAGCGAGCCCGAGCTCCAGTGGGTAGCGGGTGAGTACTTGGCTTCGGACTACGCGGACGTCACGCCTTCCACGCTCGAGACCTGGGCGAAACGCGGTGCCACCGCAGGACTGCGGAGAGCGGCTGCCCTGGCCTTCTCGGCTTGGCTCGTGCGCACGGCGTGGTCGTACGGCGACGTGCTCCCCTCTTTGCTGGACTTATCGCCGCAGGACAGCGCGGAGTACCGAGAGGTGATCATCTCTACCTTTGCTGAGTTGTACCTGCGAGACAACTCGACCAGCATTGGGGCACAGCTGGAACGAGCCCTCGCCCGAGCCGGAATGTCTGACTCTCCTTGATCTACGCGCTTGAAGTCGAGTTGAGGGTCGGCTTGCCCTGCCAACCGACCGTTTCAACTCAAGACCACGGTCCCACGTTTCTCCCTCCTCAGGCGAGATTGTCTTATCAATGAGTCGATTCTATCTCTTCCCGGGCGGCGAGGACAATCGATCGGGGCGGTTGCCCCCGCGGCCGCGGAAAGGGAAACTCTCCCCATGCGGCGTTTCGAGGTCCTGTCCGAAGAAGAGCGGGTCGATCGCTACAAGGCCCTCGCGAAGAAGGCGCTTCTCGCCTACGGCCTCTCCCCCGACCTCACCTACGTGGGACAGGGTACGTACACCGTTTTTCGCGCTTCCTTCGGTGGCGGAAACCTTGCGGTGCGAATCGGCGAGGCCGGGCGGGACCTGACGTCACTTCGCCGCGAGCTCCTATGGCTCGCCTCCCTGGGGCGCGACACGTTGCTCTCCGTACCGGAACCCCTCTTGACCCTGCACGGAGATCTCTTCTCGAGCGTGTCCATGGAGGGCGTTCCTGGAACCCGCTCTTGCTCCGTGGTTCGTTGGATCGAGGGCGAGCGTCGCGAGGCGGAGCTAACCCAAGATGAGGTCTTTGCGATGGGCGTCCTGGCCGCGTCCCTGCACGAGCACGCGGAGAGGTTCCGCTGGCCTCAGGAGATTGCGCCAGCGCACGACGATGCTGCGGGACGGGCCTTTGCCGTCTGTGACACGCTGCGGTCCGTTCTCAGCCTTCCCGGCGATCCCACACTCCTCACCGATGCCGCGGCGCTGATCGCCGACAGCACCTCAGAACTCGCCGACGCCTGCCCGATCCACGGCGACCTCCGGCTGCGCAAGCTCCGCCTAAAGGAAGGAGTCGCTGGCGTTCTCGGGTTCGACCGCTGCCGCGCCGGATGCGACCTCGAGGACCTCTCTTCTCTCTGGGCCGAGCTTGGCGAGCGCAAGACCGCTCCCGAGCTTCAAGGAGCGCTTCTTGACGGCTATCGCTCTGTGCGCCCGTGGCCCGCGGCCCCCGAAGGTGCGCTCCGTGCGTACGTCGCGCTTCGAGCGTTGGAGGAGGCCTCCGTCGGTTTCGACGCTCTACGCCAGGATCGCCGGTCAAAGGGCGAAGCCGCGGACCGAATCGCGATCGGTCTCCGTCGAAGCCTCTCGGGCATCCTCCGCCCAGCGGAAACTTGACGCCCGTACCTAGGTCGCGCAATCTGATGGGCTCCCGGCTTGGACAACCGGAGCACGGCCATTAGACTCCCTTTGCCATGAGTCCAAACGAGGCGAAGCCCTTGTCCATCCGTTGCGTTCCTCTGACA
>JBDKUT010000154.1:0-16874 GCA_039679545.1 Thermotogota bacterium | reverse complement strand
TGCCCACACCCCCGACGGCCTCTTCCAGATCCTCTCCGTCGTTCGGAAGATCTACAGCAAGGTTGTCGTCGTGTTCGGCTGCGCCGGGGGAAGCGACCGGGGCAAGCGCAGCCAGATGGGTGAGATCGCCAGTCGCTTTGCCGACGTCGTCGTCCTGACGCAGGACAACCCGAAGTACGAAGAGCCTGACGCGATCCTCGATGAGATCGAAGCGGGGATTCCACGGTCTTGTGCGACGGTCCGCATGATCGACCGTCGCAAGGCCATCGAGAACGCGGCGAGCCGTGTCGAACGCGGCGACGTCCTGCTCCTGGCAGGGAAAGGTCACGAGACGTTCCAGATCGTGCGTGGCGAGTTCCTGCCCCACTCGGACGCGGCGATCCTTGAATCCCTAGGGTTCGCCCCCGTGCCGCCCGGCAAAGGGAAAGGAGGATCTGCATGAGGGGCGACCTCTGCCTGCGGGGCGGCCGGGTTCTCGACGTCTTCTCGGGCCGGCTCCGCACGGTCGACGTCCTCGTCGGCGGCGGCCGCGTGCTCGGTTTTGGCGGAGACGCGCGTCGGGTGGTCGATGTCGCCGGAACCATTCTGGTTCCCGGTCTTGTCGACACCCACGTCCACATCGAGAGTTCGCAGCTCTCGCCGGCATCGTTCACACGCGCCGTTCTCGCACACGGCACCACGACGGTCGTCGCCGACCCCCACGAGATCGCCAACGTCCTCGGCACAGAGGGAATCCGCTACATGCTCGACGCGACAGAGAAACTCCCCCTCCGCGTCTTCTTCATGGTCCCGTCGTGTGTGCCGGCGAGCCCGTTCGACTCCCCAGGAGCTGTGCTCGACGCGGACGAGGTGGACCGCCTCCTCACGTGGGATCGCATCCTCGGCCTCGGCGAGGTGATGAATTACCCCGGCGTCCTCCGCAACGACCCCGACCTGTCCGCGAAGCTGCGCGCCGCTCACGGTCGCCCGATCGACGGCCACGCTCCCGGCCTGTCGGGCGACGCGCTCTCCGCCTACATCGCCGCCGGCCCGCGCACGGACCACGAGTGCTCGACGCTCGCGGAGGCGCAGGAGAAGCTTGCCGCCGGGATGCACATCCTGATTCGCGAAGGCTCGGCAGCGCGCAACCTCGACGCCCTTCTCCCGCTCCTCAACGCGCGAAGTGCGCCGTTCGTCCACTTCTGCACCGACGATCGGCACGCCGAGACCATCGTGCGCGAGGGACACATCGACGGCATGGTCCGCCGCGCGATTACCGCGGGCGTTGCGCCCGAGACGGCCGTCGCCGCCGCGACGATCCACGCCGCACGGGCGTACGGGATCGCCGGGGTCGGCGCGATCGCGCCCGGGTACGCGGCCGACCTCCTCGTTCTCACGAGCCTCGAGGCGTTCGACGTTCGTGACGTCTACGTCGCGGGGAGTCGCGTCGTTGAAGATGGAGCAGTGTCCGCATCCCTCGCTTCGGCGTGCGTCCGCAATCTACGAGGAACCATGAACGTCCAGCTCGGGAGCGACGCGTTTCGCATCCCGGCGCCGCGCGTCGGCGCCGTCCGCGTTCTCGCGGCCCACCCCGAAGGACTCACGACGGACGAGGATCACGTCGCCCCACGCGTGGCGGAGGGAGAGATCACCGCGGATCCGCCTCGCGACCTCCTCAAGATCGCCGTCGTCGAGCGACACCACGGCTCGGGCAGGGTCGGGCTCGGGCTCGTACGCGGGTTCGGGCTCCAGAGCGGCGCCGTCGCGTCGACCGTCGCCCACGACAGCCACAACGTGGTCGTCGTCGGAGCGAGCGACGCCGCCATGGCAACGGCCGTGCGGCGGCTCGCCGAGCTGGAGGGAGGCCAGGTTGTGGCCGACGCCGATCGAATCCTCGCGGAGCTTGCGCTGCCGATCGCCGGACTGATGTCGACCCTGTCGGTCGACAGGGTCGCTGCGGCCGAGGCGAGGCTTGAGGCCGCCGCGCACGAGCTCGGCTCGCGCCTTCCCAGCACGTTCATGACACTGTCGTTCCTCGCGCTGCCGGCGATTCCCCACCTCAAGCTCACCGACCGGGGACTGGTCGACGTCGACCGCTTTGAGATCGTGCCCCTCTACGTCGGCGAAGACGAAGCCTGAAGCAGGTCCTCGACGAATCGGTCGAGGCCGACGTCGTGCGATCCCTTGACCAAGACGACGGCGTTCCGTTGACCTTTCAGCCGCTCCGCAACGTGCGACGCGAGGAGCTCCCGCACGACGAACGTGGCTGGTAGCGAGGTCGTCGCCCGGCACGCGGCGGTCGCCCGCTCCCCGACCGGGTAGACCTCGTCGATCCCCAACCGCGCCGCAAGCTCGGCGATCTCGCGGTGACGCGCCGTCTCGATGCTCCCGAGGCCCGACATGTCGCCATACACGAAGACCCGCCGTGCCCCGGCGCCGCCGTAGGCCGCCAGCACGTCGAGTGCGGCCGTCATCGAGGACGGGTTCGCGTTGTACGTGTCGTCGAGGATCACGCCGAACCGGGCGCCGCGGGGCTGCATCCGGTGCGGGACCAGAGCGAACGTGGTTGCCCGCTCCTCGATTCGGTGGAGCGGAACTTCCATTCGGTGTGCACACGCGGCGGCTAAGAGAAGGTTCGTGGCGTTGTGCGCGCCGAGCAGCGGAGTCGAGAGTCGGAGGGGAGGATCGGCGACCTCGACCTCGAGACTCGGAACAGCGCGAACCAATCGGCCTCGCACCGCGCCATCTTCGAGCCCCACGGTGACGAGTCCCGGACGGGACGAGGCGACGGCGAGCGCGCGCAACGGCGACGAGTCGACGTTCACAAAGGCCGGCCCGTCCGCGGGCAGCGCATCCACAAGGCTCCACTTTTCGGCCGCGACCGCGTCGAGCGACCCGAGGCCGCCGAGGTGGCTCTCGCCGACCGACGTCACCACCGCCGACGTCGGGCCAAGGAGGTCGGCGAGCGACGCGATATCGCCCGGTTTCTCCGCGCCGAGCTCGAACACTCCCACCTGGGTCTCGGCCGGCATCGAGGCGAGGGCGGCCGGAAGGCCGATCTCGCTGTTGTAGTTCTCGGGTGGCGAGTAGACGACGAACGACCCGTCAAGCAGGTGGGTGAGGAGGTTTCGGGTTGTCGTCTTTCCGTTGCTCCCGGTGATCGCTACGAGGGGGATGCGGAAGCGCGCTCTCCACGCTCGAGCGACCGCATGCAGCGCCGCGAGGACGTCGGCCACGACAATGACGTTCCGTGCGGACGGCGGAAGCGGCCTCGAAGGAAGAACGACGGCGGCGACAGCGCCGCGACGGAAGGCATCGTCAAGAAACGCGTGCCCGTCCGTCCTCGCCCCCGGCAGCGCAAAGAAGACGTCGCCGGCCGTGACGCGGCGCGAGTCGACGGCGCAGCCGGTCGGCGTACCTTCGCCGGAACGGAGTACCTTTCCTCCGGCGCTCGCGGCAAGGTCACGGATCGAGAACACGCCGCCTACCAGTTCGCACCGCCGGTCGACCCGGCGTCCTCGTCTCCGCTCGCGACGATCAGAACGGCGGTTGCCTCACGGGTGTCGTAGACGACGTGGCCGGGGAACTCGCGCGTCAGCTTCGTCACGCCGAACAACGCCTCGGCCTTCGGCGAGTACGGGTCGATCGCGAACAGCTCGACGGTCAGGAGTTCGTAGGACGGAAGCTCCGCGATCGTCTCGACAAGGTCCTCCAGACCCTCGAAGATCCGCGGCTGCTCCCCCGCTTCGATCCGCCGCGGTCCGCCGTAGGCGCGAACGACGAGGTAGTCTGCGTCGAGGGTCGGCGGAACGACGAGGGTCCCCTCGAGGTCGCTGCGATCGCCCTGGAACGTCTGGAGCGTCAGCTTGAACCGGATCGTGTCGCCCGGCGCGTAGGCGTCCGAGTCGAGCTCGAGTCCCTCAATCTGGACCGCTCGGAGGTTCTGGTCGATCTCCATCGAGGCCGAGATCCGCGTGATCTCGGGATCTCGGAACTCGTTGTACTGGAGCGCAGCCACGATCTCCGCAAGCTGCCACGGGGCGTAGATCCCCACATCCGTGACGCTCAGGAAGACGTCCTTGCGCTCAAGCGTCGGCATGCCCGTGCCCTGAATCACGTAGGTGACCTCGACCGTCCCCGGACCGACCCGATCCAGGGCGAGGTCGGCCGCCTCGAGTCCGGACGAGAAGAGAAGCTCCGGCATCAGGCGCGGCACGTCCACCAGGGCGACGTTAAACGCCTCCCCGCTCTTCCGGTTGAGATCGTGGACCTCGTAGTGCAGCCCGACGGTCTTCGCCGTGCCACCGACCCGACCTCCGACGGCGGCGGAGCGATCCTGGGTGATCACCCCGATGACGCTTCCCAGTTCGCCAAGCTTGAAGGACGCTTCGAACGACTTCATCGTGTCGAAGATGGACACGGCCGTCAGCGGCATCGCAGACGCGCCGTTCGAGAAAAACGGGTGTCCGAACCCGATGACCGCGTCGCCGTCGCAGTAGGTCACGGTGCCGAGCGCTCCCATCGTGATGTCGCCGGTGGCGAGGGCGATCCCCATCGATCCGCCGGGAACGAGCGTGGCCGTTGGGGCCGCGCCTCCTGTCGTCGACTTCGGCGCGCCGAACGGAAGAAGAGAGAGGTTCAACGCCGAAAGCCCCTGCATGACTCCTGCGCCGAAGCCTCGCCCCGGGAGGGCGTCGAAGATCGTCCCCGTCGGACGAGAGGCGGGATCCAGCCCATTCATCAGGGCGTCGGCCGCGCGTCCGCTGAGACCCGAGACCACGAGCGGGGTCGCGACGGGATAGGCGATGATCAGATCCGCACGCGCAAGCTGAGCGAACGCCGGCGGAGAGGGGTACTCCACGACCGCCACACCCTCAAGAACGGCCGAAGGATCCGGGGTCGCCACCCAGCCCGACGACTTCACCGAATCGAGGACCTCGAGCATCGGCTCGATCGGCGTGACCAGCCCGATCGGCGTGATTTCCTTCGACCACGTCGCGGCTCGGCTCAGCGCGCCGATCAGCTTCCCCCCGATGTAGACTGGGCTGCCACTCATTCCCTGCGCGATTCCGCCCGAGCGGCCGATCGCTTCGCCGCTGACGCGCACCACGATGAAGTCGGAGAGCGTGCCGGGCTCGTCGATGATGCCGAGAACCTCAACCGCGAACTCGCTGATCGTGTCTGAAGATACGACCGTCTTGCCGATCCCTGTCATGCCGATCCGGATCTCGTCGAGGAACAGGAACTCGCTGCGCTCGTACCCCGCCGCCGAGACGGCCGAGAGCACAAGCACCCACCCGACGATCCACGCTGCACGTCGCATGAGGTTCCCCCTTCGTCCTGCCGCACGCCGCGGCGGAACAGTATACGTGAGCCCAATCGGGGAAGGCGATCCTCGCCTTCCGTCCCGACCTCCCGGCGGCTGCCCACGCGAGGGTCTCGACTGGGCCACGACTTGCCTCGTCGTAGACGAGTGCAGGGTGTGAAGGACCGAACCTCGATGAGCATCAGAACAAAGAACAGAAGGCCGTTATACGGATTGACGCCCCCGAGAACCCCCGATACAATCGGCCCCGCAATGCCAAACCCTTGCAGGAAGGTGCCTTTGCGAATCGGCCTCTCGCTCGTTGTGACGCTTCTCGTCTTCCTCACCGGCTGTTCTCCGGCGGCGAACCGTGCCCCGGTCGCGGTCGCCGACGTTCGCCCGCAGGAGGGGTACGAGCCCCTTGTCGTCCACGTCGACGCAGGCCAGAGCTACGACCTCGACGGCGACACATTGTCCTACGTCTGGACCGTCGACGCGGGCGATCCCCTCGTGGAAGAGTCCGGCCAGGTCACGCTTTCGGCCGGCGACCATACGATCTCGCTCTCGGTCGCCGACGAGGATGGCGAGACCGACACAGCCTCCGTCAGTGTCACCGTGGGGACGATCCCCGCCGGCTACGTCATGGAGCGCTTCGAGTGGCAATACGCCGACGAGACCCAGTACTGGGATCTCCTCGTCCCGTGGAACCTGTACCGGATGTATCGAGACCGAATCCGAACGAGCGCCGAGGAGGAGTTCGACTACGGGTACTACGTCGAGGATCCCCTCGACGATCCGACGATCGAGGACTACTCAACACTTCTGTGGGAGCGATCGGGGGAGGACGTCGACGCGTTCATCGAGTGCACGCTCTTCTTCTGCCAGGGCGCGATCACCTACAAGGCGGACCCGAGTGGTCAAGAGTGGCCCCTGTACCCGCTCGAGACCCTCGTCGACGGCGTGGGGGATTGCGAAGACTCGACCATTCTGTTCGTGAGCCTCCTCCGCGGGAAGGGAGTCCACGCGAGCATCGCCTTCGTCGACACGGATGCCGACGGGACTCCCGACCACGTCCTCGGCCTCGTCCCGGTCACGTCGCAACAGGAAGCGGCGCTCTCCTGCTCGGACGTCGTCGAGATCGACGGGGTCCGCTACGCGATCGCCGAGACCGCAACCGACGGGTACCTGCCCCTCGGATGCTCGCCGTGGGACCTTGACTCAAGCGATGTCTACGAGGTGTGGGCGTTCTGACCGAGAGGAGTGGCACCTCGGCGGCCGGGGCGATACCATGCCGGGTTGGAGAGGCGATGATCAAAGTCCTGGTGGATCCTGAGCGCCTGAGCCGGTTCGATTTCGGACCGGCACATCCGTTCAAAGTCCACCGCCTAGCGCTTACGTTCGAACTCCTCCAAGCCTACGGTCTGATCGATCGAGACGACGTTCGCGTAATCGGCCTGCGCGAGGCAACGGAGGCGGAGGCCCTTGGCTTCCATTCCCAGGGGTATCTCGAGGCCCTCCGTTTGGCCAGTTCGGGGATGTGGGTTCCGAACCAGTTCTCGCACGGCCTCGGGACGACCGACAACCCGGTCTTCCCCGACGTGTACGAGTGGGCGATGCTCGTCGCCGGGGGCTCGATCGACGCCGCCGCCGCTCTCTTGGACCGCGACGTCGACCGGTCGTTCAACCTCGCCGGCGGGTTGCACCACGCGATGCCGAACCGGGCCAGCGGTTTCTGCCACGTCAACGACGGAGTCCTAGCCATCCAGCGGCTTCGCACCGCGGGGAAACGTGTCACGTACGTCGACATCGACGCGCACCACGGGGACGGCGTGCAGCACGCGTTCTACGAAGAGAACAACGTTCTGACCATTTCGATCCACCAGACCGGCTATACCATCTTCCCGGGCACAGGGTTCGAGGAGGAGATCGGGCAAGGGGCGGGGCGAGGCTACGCGATCAACCTGCCGCTCCTTCCGGGCGCCGGGGATGAGGCGTACGACGAGGCGTTTGAGTCGGTCATCCTTCCCGCGATCGAGCTCTTCCGTCCTGATGTGCTGGTCACGCAGCTCGGGACCGACGCGGTTCTCGGCGACCTCCTGGCCAACCTTCGTATGACGCTTCGAGGCTTCGAGCGAGCGGTGGAGCGTTTCCGGGCGGTCGGCGCTCCATGGCTTGCGCTGGGAGGCGGAGGCTACGACGTCGCCAACGTCGTGCGCGCGTGGGCCTTGACCTGGGGCGCGATGCTCGGTGAGACGCTCCCGGACGAGATCCCGGCGGCGTGGATGACGGCCGCGGCGGCGCGAGGCGTCACGGCCTCCCGCCTGCGCGGCCCGGCCGACGTTCCGCCGACGCCCGATCGCGTAATGGAGGCGTTGCGGAAGAGCGCCCAGTCGATTCAAGAGACGGTCTTTCCCATCCTCGAGGACACCGCGGAGCGCAGGTAGCTTCCGTTCCGAATCGCCCGCCCCGCTAGGAGGTTGTGCCGCGATGCCTGATGAAGCTGACATCCGGGAGACCCCGCTTCGGGACCGCGTGCAGGTGTTGCTCTCCGACGGCCGAGCCTTCGAGGCGCCGCGGGGCACCCCCCTCGACGCGGTGTTCCGCGTCGCGTTCGCGGGCGCCGAGGATCCCCCCGTCGCAGCGATCGTGGACGACGAGCTGCGCGAGCTGGCGTGGTCGGTCGTGCGCGACGCCGAAGCGACTCCGGTGCTTCTTTCGGATTCCGACGGGATGCGCATCTACAGCCGCAGCCTGTCGTTCCTGCTCGTCGTCGTGGCGTCCCAGCTCTTTCCCAAGGCGGGCGTCCGCATCGACTACTCCGTCCCCCACGGCGGGTACTTCTGCCGCGTGGAGAACCGAGAGCCGTTCACACCGGACGAGCTTAACCGAATCAAGGCCCGGATGATGCAGCTCGTCCGGGAGGACCGTCCGATCGTGCGTCGCCGGCTCTCGTTCGAGGAGGTTCGCGCGCTCTTCGCGGCGCGTGGCGAAGAGGCGAAGGCCCAACAGCTCCTCGAGCGGGAGGGCGACCACCTTCACCTGTACAGCCTGAACGGCGTCTCGGACTACTTCTACGGGTACATGGTCCCCTCGACCGGAGTCCTGCGGACGTTCTCGCTAGAGCCCTTCCCGAAGGGGTTCATCCTTCGATTCCCTCGGCGAGAGGACTCCGCGAAGCTCCTCCCGTCCCAGAAGTTCACGGCGCTGCGCGAGGTGTTCGACGAGTACGGCGAGTGGTTGTCGCTCCTCGGTATGCGGGATGTGGGCTCACTGAATGAGGCGATCCGGACCGGCCGAATCGAGCAAGTCATCTTGGTCTTCGAGGCCCTTCACGAGAAGAGGATCGCCGAGATCGCGGCGACCCTCGCTCGGAAGCTCCGTGAGGGGACGCGCCTCGTGTTCATCGCGGGACCGTCGGCGTCCGGCAAGACCACATTCTCGAAGCGGTTGGCGATCCAGCTCCTCGCCAACGGCGTTCATCCCTATCCGTTGGAGATGGACGACTATTTTTACCCGCGCGACGTCCTCCAGGACCGATTCGGCGACCAGACGGATTTCGATGCCCTGTCCGCGCTCGATGTCGATCGACTCCGCGACGACCTCGCGCGGCTCCTTGCCGGGGAGCCCGTCGGTCTCCCTCGGTACGACTTCCGCACCGGTCGGCGGGAGTCCGGCCTCACCGTCCAACTGGAGGGGAGCCAGATGCTCCTCGTCGAGGGGATCCACGGGCTCAATCCCTCGCTGTCGGTCGACCCGTCGGTCGCCGGGCAATTCCGCATCTTCGTCAGCGCCCTGACCCAGCTCAACTTGGACATGCACAACCGCGTCTCGACGACCGACACGCGCCTGATCCGCCGCATCGTGCGCGACGCCCTCTACCGCGGGTACAAGGCCGCGGGAACCCTCTCCCTGTGGGAGAACGTCCGAAGGGGAGAGAAGGACAACATCTTCCCGTACCAAGAGGGCGCCGACATCATGTTCAACTCGGCGCTCGGCTACGAACTCTCCGTCCTCAAGCCGCTCGTCGAGCCGCTCCTGCTCCAGGTCCGCGAGCCGGAGTATCGGATCGAGGCCGAACGCCTGCTCGCCCTCTTGCGCTGGTTCGACCCCTACCACACGGAGAACATCCCGAAGAATTCGATCCTGCGGGAATTCATCGGCGGATCGAACCTGCGCGAGTTCGCCTCAACCTTCCGGCCCGCGGCAAACTGCGCCGCATCGGACGGCCCGTGAACACCGAACAGCTGATGCAGATCGCTCTCGAGCTCGCCGGTCTTCACGAGGTGCCCGGCGACAGCGCGATTCACTACGCAGGGGACGAGATCGAGCGGGTTCTCATCGGCATCGACCTGCGATCGCCCGAAATCGCGCTCGCGAAGACCTTGGGCTACGACGCCGTCGTCGCGCACCACCCGGTGGGGATCTCGACCCTGAACTTCCACGCTGTCCTCGGTCGCCACGTGGATCAGATGGCGGAGGTTGGCGTTCCGCGGGACCTCGCTCGATCGATCGTCGAGAACGTCTCGGGGCCCCGACGCGTTCTCGACTCGATGTCAAACTACGACCACGATCCCTCAATCGCTCGGCTGCTCGACATGCCGTACCTGAACATCCACACCCCGCTCGACGAGGTTGGACGCCGCCGTATGGCCGCCGTCGCCGATGGAGTCGGCGCGGACGCGACGGTCGACGACCTCGTGACGGCACTCTACGACGCGTTCGGAGAATTCCGTCACGCCTCCACGCGAATCGAGGCGCTCGTCGGCTCCCTCGACCACCGCCTCGGCCGCGTCGTCGTGTCCCATGCGGCGGGAACGAACGGCGGATACCCGGTCGCGAAGACCTACTTCGACCACGGCGTCGACACCGTCGTGTACATCCACTGTCGTCCGGACGACGCCGAGCAGCTGCGCGGGGAGTATGGAACGGCGAAGACCCTCGTCGTGACGGGGCACATCGCCAGCGACTCGATCGGCATCAACCCGTACATCGAGCGGCTACGGAACGAAGGCCTCGAGGTCACCCCCGTCTCGGGAATCCTCGCGCCGTGACGGCAAAGGAGAGAGGATGACGTTGCGGATCGCAACCTACAACGTGAACTCGGTGCGCGCACGACTCCCAATCCTCGGGCCGTGGCTCGACCACGTCCGCCCCGACATCGTTTGTCTGCAGGAGACGAAGGTTGTCGACGAGTCGTTCCCGGCGGACGCGTTCCGCGAACGGGGATACCGGAGCGTCTTCCGCGGCGAGAAGAGCTACAACGGCGTGGCGATCCTGTCCGCAAAGGAACCGTCCGACGTCCGCTTCGGACTCGAGGACGACGGCCCTCTCGACGAGACCCGGCTGGCTACCGCGTCGTTCGGCAAGATCCACGTCGTCAACACGTACATCCCCCAGGGACGCGACGTCGCCGATCCCATGTTCGCCTACAAGCTCGAGTGGCTGGCCCGGCTTCGAAGGTACTTCGACCGTCGGTTCACCCCACGCTCGTCCGTCGTCTGGGCTGGAGACTTCAACGTCGCCCCCGAACCGATCGACGTCCACGACCCGAAGCGGCTCCTCGGCCACGTCTGTTTCCACCCCGACGCGCATCGAGCCCTGGCCGACGTCAAGGCGTGGGGGTTCGTCGACGTCTTTCGATACCACGTTCCGGAATCCGGCCAGTACACGTTCTTCGACTACCGGGTCAAGGACTCGGTAGCGCGCGGTCTCGGGTGGCGCGTCGACCATGTCTGGGCGACGAAGCCTCTGGCCGGGCGGTCGACGAACGCGTGGATCGACCTCGCGCCGCGAACGGGCGAAGCGCCGTCGGACCACACGCCGCTCGTCGTCGAGTTCGACGCGTAGAGAGGCGAAACGAGCGCATGGGATGGACAATCGAGTCGAAACCGCTACGGCCCCTAGGCGATCCGGCGTGGGAACTCGCTCCTCGTGAAGCCGCTCGCCCCCCACGTCGGAGGATTTCTCCACGAAATGTGGGAGTTCTCATCGTTCTTCAACGTGGCCCCCGAGGACCGAGATCTTCCCCGCTGGTTCTCACCGGCGGCCAGGTCCCCCACGTTATACTCGAGCCATGCGCTCTACGGTTCTTGCTCTCGTCAGCACCCTTGTCCTCGCCGGAGCGGGGGCGGCGTCTCCCGCTGCGTCCCTCGGCAGTTCGTTCGCCGACGCCTACGCGGCGTTCGCGCCGCTCTACGAGTTTCATCGCAGCTACGCGGACTACCTGTTTGCGGGATCGGAGGTCGTTGTCCCGGCGGACCTGGGGACCGCGTGCGACGCGTTCCCCGCGGCGCTCGACGCACTCCAGCTGACCCTGATCACGCAGACGGTGTCGACCCCCGTCGAGACCCTCGGTTACCTCGTTCGACTGCGCGGCGAGGCCGCCGCGCTCTGCGAGGCCTTCGGAGACGAGCTTCGGACGCTGCCTCCGGCGGGGGAAGCTGACCTCCATACGCTCGCCATGTGGAGCGACTCGGGCCTCTTCGTGTCAATCTACGGGATGAACAAGTCCTTCGAGTCCGCGCTCAACGCGGCGCTCGAGGCGGCCGGAAGCGGCCGGGAACGATGGGAGCTCGCCGGGGCGTTCGCCGTACGGGGGCTTCTCCTCGCGCCCGGACTCGTCAGGGTCTCGCCGGAGATCGGCGACATCCTCTACGGTGCTCCAGGCGCGTCGGCGCCGCCGTTCCTGGTTCCGACGGACGTCGCCGAGGCCATGTCGGCTCTTGTCGCCCAGGCCGGCAAGACCCTCGAGGCGAACCAACAGGTCGACATCATCGCGGCGGCGGAGCGAATCTACGAGTACTTCATGAGCGATCGGTAGCCCGGTTCTGGGAAAAGAAAGGCTGGGGGATGGGAAGGTGGACCTGCTGCCTCGTCCACCTTCCCTGGGGTAGGAATCGTCGACCGTGGCCCGGAATCTTGCCTTTCCGCTTGCGGGTGGGCCCGCCCAGCGATTCGCCCCGTTCCCCTATCGGTACGCCGCGAGAGGTCGTCCACCGGGCTCTCGAACCGGTGGAGGAAGTTGGGTAAGGAGGCACGATCGATCCCGTGGATCGACCGCTTGGGTCGCTCCTCGACGCCCTCGCACGCGACCGGCGCCACTTCCTGTCACAAGCAGGTAGAGCGTAGTCGGCGGAACGCGTCGGCCGCCGCCAACGAGCACGCCCGGGCTGGGCGTTCGCACCGAACACCCCGCCCGGGCGGGAACCGAAGACGAGACGGATGTCCTTCTCTCCCCCGCTTACTTCGGGGGGATTTGGGCGATCCGCCAGTAGTCCTGCACGGTCTGGATCAAGCGCTCGAAGTCCTTCGAATCCACGGGCTTGGTCATGTAGCTCGCGGCCCCGCTGTCGTAGGCCTTGACCATGTCCTCTTCCCGCTCCGAGATCGTCAGGACGATGACGGGGATGCGGCGCAGGCGCTCGTCCTCCTTCACCTTCGCGAGGACTTCCAGCCCGTTGATCTTGGGCAGGTTGATGTCGAGAAGGATCAGGTCCGGGCGCGGCGTGTCCTGAAACTCGCCGGTCTGGTACAGGAGGTTGAGCGCCTCCTCACCGTCGCTGGCGAAGTAGAGCTCGCACTTCACGTCGCTCTTCCGCATCGCGCGCTTGATGATCGTGACGTCGTTCGGGTTGTCCTCGACAACCAGAACCTTCATCTTTTCGAGGCTATGCATTGGATTCCACCTCTCGAGCTCTGGGAATGGTAAAGTAGAACGTGCTCCCTTTGCCAACTTCCGAGTTCACCCAGATCTTTCCACCGTGCTCTTCCACGATCCGTTTGCAGATCGCCAAACCAGCCCCTGTGCCTTCGACGTCCTCTCGCGGATTCAGCTTCTCGAAGATGCCGAAGATTCTCTCCTGGTAGCGTTCCTCGATGCCGATCCCGTTGTCCTCGACGAAGAACGTCACCATCTCGCTGTGTCGCGCGTCGTTCTGCCAGCCCACACGAAGCGTCGGCAGCGCCTTGTCGTTGTACTTGATCGCGTTCACGATCAAATTGCTGAACAGCTCGCTGATCCGGACCTTGCTCCCCTTGACCGGCGGGAGGTCCGACGCCACCTGAAGGCTGACCCCCTTCAGACGGATCTCGAGGTCCTCCTGGACCTCTTCGAGGACGCGCTGGGTGTTGATGCGCTCGAAGGACCGGACGTCCATGCGGATGCTGGCCAGGGAGAGAAGGTCGTTGATCAGCTGCCGCATCCGCGCCGACGTCCGCTTTAACGTGTTCAGGTAGTCGACGCCCTCCTCGTCCAGCTTGTCGTGGTAGTCCTCGAGGAGGAAGCCTGAGAACGTCTCGATCGTGCGCAACGGCTCCTTAAGGTCGTGGGAGACGACGTGAGAGAACTCCTCGAGCTTCTCGTTCGACTTCTCGAGGTTGTCTGTCTTCTCCCGCAGGCTCGCCTCAAGGCGTTTCAGCTCCGTGACGTCGATGAAGTGGTCGATCCGTCCCTTTCGGCCGCGATCGGCGTCGATGGGGAGCGACCGGTACTCGAGGACGCGCTCCTCCCGTCCGAGCGTCGGACGAACGTGGCATGTCATCGACTCGACCTTCTCGCCCTTGTCGACCGCTCGCTCCACCGCCTCGGAGAAGGACTGGGCCTCCTCGAACGCGCCGACGTACCGCGAGCGGGCGCGCTTGTCGTCGACGCCGATCAGGCGATCCCGATCAATCCCGAAAAAGCGTCCGACGGTCGCGTTGGCCCACACGACCTCCTGGCGCTGATCGGTAAGGACGATCCCCGAGTCGAGGGTGTCGATCGCTTTCTCGATCAGAATGCGGTAGCGAGCCTCGGTTTCCATCACCCGACGCTCGAGCTCGTCCTCTCGGCTGCGATCGCGAGCCTCGAGAATGGCCAGCCTTTCCCCAATCCGAGTGCCACGCAGCTCGACGGGGAACGCTTTCCGCTCCTCCGAGATGAAGCGGATCTTGACGCCGCGGATCTCCTCGCGTTCGAACAGGCGGAAGAGCTCTGCCTTCATCCGATCCATGTCCTCGGGATGAACGTACTCCGAGAGTTGGAGGGAGCGCTTCGTTGCGAACCCGATCGCCGCCCGTGACGCCTCGTTGCGCCGCAGCGCCGTGCCCTCGCGGTCGATGAAGTGAAAGAGGTTGATCGCCGGTTCAAACGTCTCCTTGTCGTGCCGCTCTTTCAGGGCCTTGGCATGTCGCCACTTCGCTTCGCGGCTCTGCTTCCGCCCGTTGAGCCACCCGATCCCCGCGCCTACGGCCACGTCTCCCGCGCAGAGCGCTACGATCGCACCGACGGACGGCGCGCTGGAGAACACGAGGAAGAGAGCGCTCGCGACGCAGATCGCTAGGGAAAGAACCACCGCGGCTCGAAGACGCAGTGTCCAGGTTCCGAAGATGAGGGGAACGGCGAAGGCAACGCCGACCACGGGAAGCGCAGGGAGCCCTGCCGCCATGGGCAAGGCAACGCTAGCCACCACCGCGAAGATCAGCGCGATGACAACGACAATCGTCCGTTCGGTAGGGTTCAGACCGCTCGCCAATGCCCGACCATCCTTGGCCGCTCGATGCGTACGCGAAGACAGATGCCTGTCCTGACCGTACGAACTCAGGTGATCCGGCGAAAGGACACCCGTCACCCAGCCGGCGGACGTTCCTCCCGTCTTGGCGTCAGATGATCAAATTCGGATTCAGGTTCGAGGAGAACGGCTCGACAATCTTCTGCAGGTACTCCTCGCGAAGGATCTTGATCCTACGGCTCTCGATCGCAATGATCCCGCGACTTTCCAGCTCACTGAGCGTACGAATCGCTGTCTTCGACGACACGCCCGCCATTTCAGCCAACTCGGCGCGGGAGAGTTCGACGCCGCTCTTCCCGAGGTGGAGGATCAGTCGCGCGAGGCGTTCCTTGCTCGAGGAGTACGACCGCTCCGCAAGCTTGTTCTGGAATGCCTTCAACTCCTCGGACAGCTTCTCGTACAGGCGGAAGATGGTCTTCGGATGTCTCTCGAGGAAATAGAAGAAGTCCCCCCGCTCAATGAAGCCAACCACAACGGGGTCGAGCGTCTTGGCGTAGGCGTTGTGGCTCCCCTTGTCGAACAGTGTGGTCTCGCCGATGACTTCTCCGGGGCCGACAATCTTCAGAATCTGGCTCTTCGCACGCATGCTGCGTTTGACGAGCTTCACCATGCCGTCGAACACGAGGTAGAAGCCGAACGCCGGCGCCCCCTCTTGAAAAATGATCTCGCCTCGCCCGTAGTTGATCGTGCGCACGGTTTCGCGGAGCTTCTCGAGTTCCTTGTCCTTCAGGTCGCAAAAGATGCGAAAGTCCTTCAGGTCAACCATGCCTAACCCCCTCTTGGCACTTGCCTATCGACTGGTCAAACCGTGTGTCCCCTCACCCTCGCCCCCTCATCACCCGCATGGCGGGGTCAAGCGTCCGTATTGTAACGCAAATCACAGAGTAAGCCAAATGCCTGTCGAGTTCCGACCTGCATCCCTGGGTGTGTGAGGCGTCGAGACGCCGTCCCCCGGCACGCCCGGCGCGAGCAATCCCTGAAACAGCGACAGGAACGTGCACAATGCAGCCGGTTCCTTGACAGACTCAAACTCCCCTCCTACACTTGACTCCTCAAGCCGGAGTGGCGGAATTGGCAGACGCGCAGGATTCAGGATCCTGTGAGGTTCACCCCTCGTGTGGGTTCAAGTCCCACCCCCGGCATACGGAAGGATCCTTGCGACGCCGGGCAGCGTTTTTTTCTACGGGGCACGAAATCCAGTCTACCCACGCCCGGCCCATCCCGCGGCAAGCGCGAGACCGACGAACAACACCTCCACGATCCAGAATCGAACCGTCACCTGCTGCTCAGGCCACCCTGGAGCCCGGAACAAACTCATCGATGCCGGTCCCGCCTCGAAGTGGTGGTGGAGCGGAGCCATGCGGAAAACCCTCTTTCCCCGCAGCTTCCACGAGGCAACCTGCACGATGTCCGACGCCGTCTCGAGGACGGGAACGCCTGCCACAAAGGGGAGGAGGAAGACCGTTCCACTCGTGAGGGCGAACCCGGCCACGACGCCGCCGAGGGCGAACGCGCCGACGTCACCCATGAAGAGCCGCGCCGGAGGCGCGTTCTGCCACAGGAACCCGGCAAGCACGGCGATCAGGGGAACGAGGAGCGCCGCGGACTCGACGGAGGGCCGTAGGAGCAAGAGCCCCAGAACGACCAATCCGCCGACTCCGGCCGCAAGTCCGTCGAGTCCGTCGGTCAGGTTGACGGCGTTCGTCGTCGAGAGGAATACCGCCCACGTCAAAAAGAAGAGCGCCACGGGCGGCAACGTCACGCTCTGCGCCGTGAAGGGAATGGCGACGCTTGTCGCAAGGCTCGGGCGCAGGAACACGAAGAGAGCCGTCGAGGCAAGGGTGATGAGCCCGATCTTCTGCCACCCCGAAAGCCCCATCGACTGCCGCCGTCGCCACGACAGGAGATCATCGAGGGCCCCGATCGCCGCCATCGAAAGCCCTGACGCGATGACGAAGGGAGCCGACGGCCCCAGCGGGACGAAACAGGCCACGACGCCGACCCCGGCAATCCACAAGAGCGTGAAGACCGCCCCCCCGGCC
>JBDKUT010000153.1:0-56625 GCA_039679545.1 Thermotogota bacterium | reverse complement strand
GCGGGCTCTCGCTCCTCGACCTGATTCAGGAAGGGAACATGGGCCTGATGAAGGCCGTCGAGAAGTTCGACTTCTCGCGCGGCTACAAGTTCTCGACCTACGCGACGTGGTGGATCCGCCAGGCGATCACGCGAGCGATCGCCGACCAGTCGCGGACCATCCGCGTCCCGGTGCACATGATCGAGACCGTGCGCGAACTCAACCGCGTGAAGCGCGAGTACATCCAGTCGCACGGCACGGCGCCGACGCTCGAGGACCTGTCGCTCCTGACGGGGATGTCGATCGACAAGATCAAGAAGGTCGAGAGCGTCTCCCAGTACACCGCGTCGCTCGAGCGGCCGATCGGCGAGGAGGACGAGGACACCCTCGGCGACTTCATCGAGGACCCGTCCTCGCCGTCGCCGACCAAGGAGACGTTCCGCATGTTCCTTCGGGAGCAGCTGTCGCGAGCCCTCGACCAGCTCGACGAGCGGGAGCGCGAGATCCTGAAGCTCCGCTACGGACTCGAGGACGGCCACCCGCGCACCCTCAAGGACGTCTCGCTCAAGTTCAACATCACCCGCGAGCGCGTCCGCCAGATCGAGATCAAAGCGATCGAGAAGCTGAAGCACCCGTCGCGCCGAGCCGAGCTCAGGAAGTTCCGCGAGCTGCTCATGGCGGAAGACTGAGGACGGCGTGGCGAGCCTGACGGGCGACGGAGCTTCAGCCCTCGTCCTCCTCGGCCCCACCGCGTGCAAAAAGACGGCGATCGCCCTCGAGGTCGCGCAACACCTCGACGGAGAGATCCTCTCCGCAGACTCCCGTGCCTTCTTCGTCGGCCTCGACGTCGTCACGGCCAAGCCGTCGTCCGCCGAGCGGAGTCTCGTTCCCCATCACCTCGTGGATTGCGTCCCGCTGCGCGGCACGTACGACGCGATGGCGTTCCGAGCCGATGTAGCACGGCTGGTCCCTGAGATCGCGGCGCGCGGGAGAGTTTCGATGGTCGTCGGCGGTGGGACTCTCTACCTTGGCGCGATCCTCCGCGGTGTGTTCGAGGGTCCCGGGACGAATCCGACATTTCGACAGTCGCTGCATGGGGTGACGGTTGCGGACCTTCATGGCCGGCTCGCGGAGGTGGATCCGGCCGCGGCGGCGAAGATCCACGGGAACGATCGGTTGCGGATTGAGCGCGCCCTTGAGGTCTACGAGGCGACGGGAACGCCGATCAGCACATGGCAGGCCCAGGCGTCGCCGCTTCCATTTCCCTTCGTCGTCCTGGGCCTGTGCCGTGAGCGCGGCGACCATCGTCGGGCGATCGCCGAGCGGGTCGAGGGGATGATCTCCGCGGGGCTGCTTGAAGAGGCGGCGCGGTTGAGACAGGATGGTCTTCGGCCCGACGACCAGGCGGCACGAACGATCGGGATTCCCGAAGCGTGGGCTGTGCTCGACGGGACGATGGCGCGGGACGAGTTGGCGCCGACGCTGGCAGCGACGACGTGGAAGCTTGTGAGGCGTCAGATGTCGTGGTTCCGCCGTGACGCTGTGGCGAGGTGGATCGATGTCTCCGGGCGGAGCGCGAAGGACGTGGCGAAGGAGATCGTGACGGAATGGAACGAGAGGGCGCACGACACTCGCTGGAATCCGATGTCGACGAGCGCTTCGTCCTGACCGCCGCGGCGCAGCGGCGGGCCGACGAAGATGCCTACCGGTCCGGTCTGACCGAGGACGCGCTCGTGGAAAGCGCGGGCCGCAACGCGGCGCAGTGGATCTTGGCCCACGCGGGCACGCGGCGAATCGTCATCGCGGCGGGACCCGGAGGGAACGGAGGCGACGCGCTCGTCGTCGCCCGGCACCTTCTTGCGGCCGGATCCGAGGTGAAGACGTTCCTCCTTTCGCCCCCGGAGCGCCTCTCCGCGGGGACACGACGCATGCTCGAGCGTTTCGTTGCCGCTGGCGGGACCACGGCGTCTCTCGAGGCCGCCGGCGTCGAGGGGTTCTCCGACGCCCTCGCGTGGGGAACCCTGGCCGTGGACGGGATCTTCGGCACCGGGCTCGTGCGGCCGCTCGAAGGGGTCGCCGCGTCGACGATCCGCGCACTGAACAGCGCGACGATTCGCACCGTCAGCCTCGACGTGCCGAGCGGTGTTCTCTCCGACAGCGGTGATCTCGTCGGGCCTGTCGTCTCGGCTGACGTGACGCTTGCGATGGAGTTTCTAAAGCCCGTTCACCTTCTCTTCCCGGCGGCAGGCCGCTGCGGCAGCGTGGCCGTCCTCCCCGTTGACTACCCCGACGACGTTCGCCAGCGGGTGCATCCTTTGGCGCGGGTGCTCGAGCGATCGGGCATCGCGCACCGGCTTCCGCCGAGGCCGCCCGACGGGCACAAGGGCACGTTCGGCCGGGTCCTCGTCGTGGCGGGATCGATCGGGATGACCGGGGCGGCGATCTTCGTATGCCGCGGTGCACTGCGCGTCGGCGCGGGCCTCGTCGCCCTCGCGATCCCCGCGTCGCTCGACCCGATCCTCGAGGTCGCCGTGCCCGAGATCCTCACGATCCCGGTCCCCGATACGGGAGGTCGCCTCGGCCCCGCCGCGGTCGGAGCACTGAAGGACGAACTTGCGCGCGCCGACGTCCTCGCGATCGGCCCCGGCCTGTCGCGGTCGGGAGAGACGGTGAAGGCTGTGGTCTCACTGCTTCGCGAGTTCCGCGGCCCGTGCGTCATCGACGCCGACGCCCTGTACGCCCTGTCGAAGGAGCTCGAGCTCCTCTCGTCGATCGGCTCGCGGGGGCTCCTCACGCCGCATCCCGGCGAACTCGCGTTTCTCACCGGCGAGTCGGCCGGCAGCCTCACCCACGACCGCATCGATGCGACGCGGGCGTTCGTCGAGAGTCACGGGGTCACGACGATCCTCAAGGGGAGGCCGACGGTCGTTGGCCTACGGGGCGGCGACGTCTATCTGAACCCGACGGGGAACACCGGACTTGCGACGGGTGGCAGCGGTGACGTCCTCACGGGGATCCTCGCCGGCCTCCTCGCCGGAGGCGCGTCGATCGCCGATGCCGCCCTTGTCGGTCCGTACCTGCATGGGATGACGGCGGAGTTCTTCGCGTCCGATCGCTCCGAGCGTTCGCTCCTTCCTTCCGACGTGATTGAGCTTCTGCCGAGGGCCCTGCACGAGGTCGAGCAGTGCGGCTGATCGACAGCCACGCCCACCTCGACGACCGTGCATTCGATGAGGATCGCGCCGCGCTCATCGCGAAGCTTCACGCCGACGGAATCGGCGTCGTGACCATCGGCAGCGGCCTCACCTCGAGCCGCGAAGCCGTGCGCTTGGCGAGCCGGCACCGCGAAATCTGGGCCACCGTAGGCATTCACCCGCACGGCGCGAAGGCCGTCACGCCGGCCGTGTTGCGAGAGCTCGAGGCCCTGGCGAAGGAGCCGAAGGTCGTCGCGGTGGGCGAGATCGGCCTCGACTACTACCGCGACCTCTCTCCACGCGACGTGCAACGGAAGGTTTTCGCGGAGCAGCTCGAGCTTGCGAAGCGGGTGGGACTCCCCGTCGTGCTCCACAACCGCGAGTCGACCGACGACCTCGTGAGGATCCTGCATGATGCCGGAGCGACGCACCGCGGCGTCATCCACTCCTTCCTCGGCGACTTCGCCCTTGCTCGGACGTTCCTCAACCTCGGCTTCTACCTTGGCGTCGGCGGACCGCTCACGTACCCGGCGAACAGTGCGCTGCGCGACGCCGTACGCCGCGTGCCGCTCGATCGGATCCTGCTTGAGACCGACTGCCCGTACCTCACTCCCGTGCCGCACCGCGGCAAGAGAAACGAGCCCGCCTACGTCGAGCTCGTCGCAAGAGCCATGGCGGAACTCCGAGCCACTGCACCGGAGTCCGTGACCGAGACGACAACGCTGAACACGATGCGGCTCTTCGAGCTGCGAGTGTCGGACGCCTAGTTCTATGGAGTCTTGCGGTCGCTCGAGCCCGGGAGTAGGCTCAATCGTGGACTGGGTCAGGACGTTCTACGACAAGCAGGATGAATGGACGGGGTGCTGCGGCGAGGAGATCGGCGCCGTCCACCGCAAGCAGGCGTCGCGTGTCGGCCGAGCACTCGGCGGTCGCTCGGGCCGCGTGCTTGAGCTCGGCTGTGGAGGCGGGCAGACGGCGGCGGCCATCGCCGATCTCGGTCACACGGTTGTTGCCGTGGACATCAGTCCCCGAGCCATCGACGCGGCAAGGCAGCGAGCCAAGGCTCACTTCCGGGGCCGAATGGAGCCCGTCCTCGGCGACTTCTACGAAATCGCACCGGAGGACAAGTTCGACGTCGTCTGCTATTTCGATGGGTTTGGGATCGGCAAGGACGACGACCAGCGGCGTCTTCTGCGCCGGATCGCCGGATGGCTCAAGCGCGACGGATCGGCGCTCATCGAGGTCTATGCGCTGCGGTACTGGGCGACTGTCGCGGGGACGGAGATGCACTTCGACGACGCCTCTCGGCGGTACGGGTTCGATGCAGCCGGCTCCCGGTTGCTCGACACCTGGTGGCCGAACGGGCACCCGGACGAGGCCGTGACGCAGTCGCTTCGGTGCTACGGGCCGGCGGAGCTTCGTGCCCTGCTCGATGGCACGGGGCTTGAGCTTGTGGACATTGAGCCTGGCGGAGCCGTCAACCGGAAAACCGGCGAGTACCGCCGCCGGGTCCCGCTGGAACAGGCGATGAGCTACCTGGCCACGCTGAGGGTGGCACAGAGTCCCGCTGCCTGAGAATCCCAGCCTTTAGAACTCATGATAGGTTGGCTATGATCCCTCCATCCGCGGTCGCGCAGCGTCGGCGACCGACACACGGGTGTGAGGTGGGGATGGACTTCGATCGCAGTCTTCAGGAACTCCTTGGACGGCCTAACGTTACGAAGAACCCCTCGCGCGCTCAGCTCATTCGTGATGCGCTGACCCACAAAGAGGCCGTCGCCTGCTCTTCCGGAGCGCTCGCGACCTGGACGCCGCGGGAGTCGACGGGCCGCAGCCCCAAGGACACGGTGACGGTCCGCCGCGCGTTGAGCGAGGCCGAGATCGACTGGGACTCGCCCAACAACAACCCGATCGCAGAGGAGACGTTCGATCGAATCCTCGACGACGCGTTCGCCACGTTGCGGGGAAAGCGCAGGCTGTATGAGATCGACCGCGTCGTCGGCGCCGATTCGGCGTACGCGCTCCCGATCAAGCTCGTGACCGACCGCGCGCTGACGTCGCTGTTCGCCGACAACATGTTTCGCACCGTACCGCCCGACATCGGCAAGAGCGTCTTCGCGAAGCGACCGTTCCGTCTGATCGCCCTGCCCTACGACAAGCTTGACCCGAAGCACTACGGGGGGCGGCTGCGCGTTGATCCGGCGACGAAGAAAACTTCGACGATGGTCATCGCCATGGACCTCGACCGCCGCATCGGCGTGGTCTACGGCTCGGCGTACTGCGGGTCGGTGAAGAAGATGGTCTTTTCCGTCATGAACTACTACCTCCCCGCGGAGGGGATCCTCCCGCTCCACTGTTCGGCAAACGAAGGCCCTGACGGGGACGTCGCCCTCCTGCTCGGCCTGTCGGGAACGGGGAAGACGACCCTGTCCGCCGATCCGCGGCGCGCGCTTCTCGGCGATGACGAGCACGCGTGGAGCGACCACGGCGTCGCCAACTTCGAGAACGGCTGCTACGCGAAGCTGATCGACCTCGACGCGAAGAAGGAGCCCGAGATCCACCAGGCCATCTTCCACCCGGCGCCGCCTGAGAAGCACGGGGCCATCGTCGAGAACGCCATGATCTACCCGGACGGGACCTTCGACCTGTTCGACGACCGGCTCACTCCCAACTCGCGGGGCTCCTACCCGCTCGAGTTCCTGTCGAACGTCAAGGCGTCGTCGGCGGGCGGACATCCGAAGACGATCCTTTTCCTCACCGCCGACGCCAACGGCGTCCTGCCTCCGATCGCCCGCCTATCGAAGGAACAAGCGATGTTGTGGTTCCTCATGGGATACACGAGCAAGCTGGCGGGAACGGAGACGGGGATCATTGAGCCCAAGACGACCTTCTCGCGGTTCTTCGGCGAACCGTTCATGCCGAGGAACCCCGACGTCTACGCGCGGATGCTCGGCGAGAAGCTGGATCAACACGGGACCGAGGTCTACCTCGTGAACACCGGTTGGAGCGGCGGCCCGTACGGCCAGGCCAAGCGGATGGACATCGCTCTCACACGCACGATGGTTCACGCCGCGCTGTCGGGTGAGCTGAAGGGTGTGAAGTACGAGGACGACACGCTGTTCCACGTATCCATTCCTCGTACGTGTCCCGGTGTGCCGACGGACGTTCTCCATCCGAGGAAGTCGTGGGCGGACCCCGTGGCCTACGACGCGCGGGCGAGGAAGTTGGCTGCGGAGTTCTCTGCTCACTTCGACAAGGCCTACGGAAACAAGGGGATCGACTCCGACGTCGCAGCGCAGTGCCCGGGGAAGTGAACCGCAGCTCACTTCCCTAGGGACGAAGCCCGGTGATGTGGTTGGCTTTGTCTGGACGGGATTCCTGTTGCCCAGGCAAGTGAGTGCCGTTCCGCGTTGAACATGTACGCTGTGGCGTGTGAGAACTGCGGGATGGCCGTGCCGGTTCGTCTGTGTGCGTTCCCATCCTTCCGTTGACTGCAACACAGTGTTCTGTTACAATGCCTCGAGCTGTGCGCCTCCGTAGATTCGAGACGGATCGAGATATGACCTAGACGTGCGGCTCTTGGAGGTGTCATCCCATGGACGAGGAGCAGCTGGTCTCGAAGAAGGAGGTTCTGGAGTTGGCGGGGATCTCCTACGGGCAGCTCTACCGATGGAAACGCAAGGGGTTGATTCCCGAGGCGTGGTTCATTCGGCGCTCGACGTTCACGGGGCAAGAGACCTTCTTCCCGCGTGAGAAGATCCTGGAGCGCATCGAGCGGATCAAGGACATGAAGGACACCCACCCGCTCGACGACCTCGCCGACGTGATCACGCAAGAGGTAAACGCCAAGCTTCAGGTGTCCCTCGAGAGGATCCGCCGTCTCAAGGGCGTCGACGCGTCGGTGCTTGAGGCGTGCGACATCGATACGGCGCCGAAGAAGACGCTGTCCATTCAGGACGCGCTGTGCGTGGGTGCGGTGAGTCGTCTGAAGTCGGCGGCGCGGGCGGAGGAACTCGACCTCGTACAGCGCACGTTGCGGGCGCGGGTCGATGAGGCGCTCCTGGAACGGATCACGGCCGGCCGTCTCGACCTTCACCTCCTTCGAAAGCGCATCTCCGGCGGAGGAATCTCGGCCGAAATCAGCCTTGCGGTGATCGCACCGTCGGACGCCGTCTTCGATCCTGACGTTACCACGGTCGAGCGGGTGGATCTTCAGGATCTGCTCAACCGCATCAAGCTCGACGTTGCGGCAAGAGGCGATGGGGCCGGCTCGGGCTGGCGCGCACCGGAGGAGGAACGATGAGCGACGAACGACGATCGATCAGCATGTCGGGAGCCGGGAAGCTGAGCGGTGGCGACTACGCACGGGTTTCCATTGCCGGTGCGGGCAAGGTGGACGGCGACCTGAAGGCGGAGGAGATCCGCATCTCTGGCGCGGGGAAGGTTGCCGGGAAGACCGAGGCGACGACGATCTCCGTCTCGGGAAGCGGCGTGTTCGACGGGCCTGTCACGGCCGACGAGATGGGAGTCAGCGGCGCGGGGCGCATCGAAGGCGACGCCAAAGTCAAGGAGATGAAGTGCTCGGGGTCGTTCCGCATCTCGGGAAATCTCTCGAGCGAGTACGTCAAGGTGAGCGGCCACATCCGCGTCGGCGGGAACCTTGAGGCGGACATCTTCAAGGCGAGCGGCGGGTTCGACGTCGAGGGCCTGCTTTCGGCCGACAAGGTTGAGGTCCACCTGGGCGGGAAGTGCAGCGCGCGGGAGATCGGCGGGGAGTCGATCCATGTCGAGCGTGGCGGCCTGCGTGAGAAAGGGATCCTCCTCGACGGGCTTGCCCGCCTGCTGTGGCGCAGCGCGGCCGCCGAGCTCACGACGACGTCGATCGAGGGCGACGAGATCGAGCTCGAGGACACGACGGCGGACGTTGTGCGTGGCAAGCGCGTCGTCATCGGGCCGGGGTGCCACATCAAGGCCGTCGAGTACACCGAGACGCTCGACGTGCATGACAACGCGAAGGTCGAGAAAAAGACCAAGGTTTAGGCTGCTGGCGGCTCATTCGTAGGCCGAGCAGCGAGTGCCAAACGATCTCCAGCATGGCCGGGGCTCCGCGGAGGGCGGAGCCCCGGCACCGTTTTTGGCCGTTGCATGGATGAGCAGCTAGCACCTACAAGATCAGCGGTTGGCAGTGTGGATCGCGCGGCCGAGGGCGTGCTCTGCGGCCCCCTGGAGGCCCTCGGGGAGCGTCGGGTGCGCATGCACAGTGTGCGTCACCGACTCGAGCGTCATTCGGTTCCTCACGGCCATCGCCGCCTCCCCGATCAGGTCCGACGCCTCGGCGCCGACGATCTGCACGCCGAGCAAGCGATGGTCGGCGGCGTCGGCGACGACCTGGAAGAAGCCGTCCGGCTCCCTCATGCCGAGGGCCTTTCCGAGCGCGGCGTACGGGAACCGTCCGACGAGAACCTCGATCCCTTGCTCCTTGGCTGTCTTCTCCGACACCCCGATGGAAGCGACCTCCGGGTCGGTGAAGACCGCCTGCGGGACCTCCTCGACGGGGAAGCGTGTCGGCGGCTCGCCGACGAACGTGTCGGCGAGCGCCACGCCTTCGGCGGTCGCCTTGTGGGCGAGCATCGGGCCGGCGACGAGGTCGCCGATCGCGTAGATGCCGTCCGTCGTTGTGCGCCATCCCGCGTCGACTGCGAGGGCGCCGCGTCGGTCCGGAGAGAGGCCGACGTGCTCAAGGCCGATGCCACCCGAGTTGGGGCGTCGTCCGACGGCGACGAGGACGCGGTCTGCGCGCAACGGCTCGCCTCCCTCTGTCGTCACGATGACGTCGGCCGCGGCGGGTGCGTTCGCCCGCGCGAGGCCGGTGGCTTTGATGCCGGTCAGCACACGGATTCCCTGCGCCGTGAGGGCCCGCTTCAGTCCGGCGATGGTGCGGCGGTCGAGGTCGAGGGTTGCGAGGATCTCGGGGAGGAGCTCGACGACCGTGACGTCACTTCCCAGGCGACGGTAGATGTTCGCCAGTTCGAGGCCGATGACGCCGCCGCCGATGACGACGAGTCGGCGTGGAACCTCGCGCAAGGCCAGCGCATCGTCGGAGGACCAGACGGCGGGGTCGGAGAAAGGGAAGCCGGGGATCTCGATCGGCGAGGAGCCGGTGGCGAGAACGATCCGTTCGGCTTCGAGGGCCTCCCCGGTCGCCAAGCGCACGCGCGGGCCGGCGTCCAGCTTGGCGCGGGTCGGGTAGATCGCTACGCCGCCCTTGGTGACTAGGGCCTCGATCCCGCCGGCGAGGGTCTCCACGACCCGGTTCTTCCACGCGGCGAGCGCGGGAACGTCGACGGTCGGCGGGGCGAACGAGATCCCCATCTCGGCCGATGTCTGAGTTTGGTGAAGGAGCTTCGTGGCGGCGTAGAGCGCTTTCGTCGGGACGCATCCCCAGTGCAGGCACACGCCGCCGACCTTCTTCTCCTCGACGAGGGCGGTCCGAAGCCCAACTTGAGCGCAGCGGATGGCGCAGGCGTACCCGCCCGGTCCCGCTCCGATGATGACGACGTCGTACTTCATGAGGATCCCTCCGCGCGGATACCGTAGCGGGGAACCGGGCTTCGTTCAACCGGTTGCCCAAGAAACCTGTGCTGGGGATGATCGCGCCATGCGGCGCACGGTCGACCGAGAGGATGGGCTGGTCGTGGGGGCTCACCTTTCGATTGCCGGCGGATTCACCTGCGCCGTGGATGCCGCGGAGGTGCTGGGCGCGAACGCGCTCCAGATCTTCACGCGTTCCCCGTCGGTCTGGCGAGCGCGATCGATCGAAGCCGGTGAAGCGACCCTGTTCCGGGATCGCACGTCGGCGTTGAACCTGCGCTTCCTCGCGGTGCACGCGATCTACCTCCTGAACCTTGCGACGCCGGACGACGCGCTGTACGAGCGCTCGGTTGCGGTCCTGACGGAGGAGTTGCAGCGGGCTGAGGCGCTGGGGGCGGCGTGCGTTGTGACACACCTCGGCGCGCACCGCGGAGCCGGAGCGAAGAAGGGCACTGTACGCGCTGGGGCGGCCGTCGGGCGCGCACTCAAGGCGACCCGCCGCGTCGAGCTTCTGCTCGAAACCTCGGCCGGATCCGGGACGGCGCTCGGGGGGCGGTTCGAGGAACTCGCGGCGATTGTGAACGTCGTTGCCGACCGGCGCGTCGGTGTCTGCTTCGATACCTGTCACGCGTTCGCCGCGGGGTACGACTTGAGAACGGCCCGGGCGGTGGTCTCGACGCTGCGGCGATTCGATCGGGCCGTCGGCCTCGAGCACCTGCGGCTCGTGCACCTGAACGACTCTGAGCAGGGCCTCGGAAGCCACAGGGATCGGCACGAGCACCTCGGCCGCGGCGCGATCGGCCCCGGACTCGCGGCCCTCATCCGTCATCCGGCGCTTGCGGCTGTTCCTTTCATTCTCGAGACGCCGAAGACGCTCGATGGGCACCGCGACGCCGACGCGGTAAACTTGCGATGGGTACGCAACGCACGACGAGGCGAGGAGGGATCATGAAGCTCTTTCTGGATACGGCGAACGTCGAGGAAATCCGAGACCTGGCCTGGCTGATCGACGGAGTGACGACGAACCCGTCGCTCGTCGCGAAAGAGAAGCGTCCGTTCGAGAAGGTGATCAGGGAGATCTGTGACCTGGTCGACGGGCCGGTGAGCGCCGAGGTGACGGCAATGGACGCCGACGGGATGGTGTCCCAGGCCCGCCCCCTTGCGGCGCTTCACGAGAACGTCGTGATCAAGGTCCCGATGACCGAGAACGGCATGAAGGCGGTGCGGATCCTTGCCGCGGAGGGCATTCGCACGAACGTAACCCTTGTCTTCTCCGCGAATCAGGCCCTCCTCGCCGCGAAGTGCGGCGCGTCGTTCGTCTCCCCGTTCGTGGGTCGGGTCGACGACGTGGGCGGCGGTGGGATGGATCTCGTCGCTGAGATCCTCGAGACGCTCCGGAACTACGCGTTCGGAACCGAGGTGATCGTCGCGAGCGTACGCCACCCGCGACATGTCCTTGAGGCCGCGCTCCTCGGAGCGGAGATCGCGACGGTCCCGTACGCCGTGCTGAAGCAAATGTTCCGCCACCCGCTGACCGACGTCGGCATCGAGCGGTTCCTCAAGGATTGGGAGGACGTTCCGAAGTCGGGGCGGTGACTCACGGACCGCGATGCGCTCCGGTCCGCTCCTGCGGCGTAGGTTCGGGACGGTCCTGTACGCCCAGCGCCGCGAGGATCGAATCCACCAGCTCGTCTCGGTTTCCTAGGCGGACGCGGACGAGGTGGAGCTCCTGCCGGACGCGGTGGGCGATCGGGCAGTCGGCGTGGGCGTGCGTGGAGATGAGGAGCCCCTTCGGGCTTGCAAGCGCGGCCTCGACGGCGGGGACGAAGCGGGGAGACGACATCTCCATCGGCGCGACCTCGTCGATCACGACGAGGTCGTTCCCTTCAATCGCACGGAGGATCGCCGGGATTCCGAACTCCTCCAGCGACTTGAGGTTCACGGTGTAGGCTCCAACCTTCGGACCGACGCGCTGGTGAATGTGGGCGAGAACCTCTTCGCGTCGGGTCGCGACGTCGACGATGGCGAAGCCGACGCGGTGGCCGCACACGCGGATCTCCTTGGTCAGCATCCCGCCGGCCGAGACGGGAAGCCGCTCGAGGAGGCGCTCGATGAGGGTCGTCTTCCCGACGCCAGGGCGCCCGGTCAGGGCGATTCGGCCCTTGAAGCCCATAGAATCCGATTCTATCCTGTCGTCGGCGGCCTCGCCCAAGAAGCCGCCGACGAGCCTGGGCTTTCCCCGTGCGAGGAGGCGGCGACCGTGAGCGGCGAGTGCGAGCGGTGGATCGGGCACCTCGACATGGACGCGTTCTTCGCTTCGGTCGAGCAGCTCGACGAGCCGACCTACCGCGGTAGGCCGGTCATCGTTGGAGGTCTCGGCCCACGGGGTGTTGTTGCAACGGCATCGTACGAAGCGCGTCCGTACGGGGTGCACAGCGCCATGCCGATGGCGCTCGCGCACCGGCGCTGTCCGGACGGCATCTTCCTTCCCGGTCGGTTCGAGCGGTACCACGAGGTCTCCGAACGGGTCCGTGCCGTCATCCTGCGATCGACTTCGGTCATGGAGACGATCTCACTCGACGAGGCGTTCTTCGACCTGACTCACCACGGCGACGCGGTCGAGTTGGCGGCGCGTGAAATCAAGCGAAGTGTAGAAGCGGAAACCGGGTTGACGTGCTCGGTCGGACTGGCGCCGAATCGCTTCCTGGCTAAGCTCGCCTCCGAGCTCGACAAGCCGAACGGGTTCCGAGTGATCGAGCCGGCCGCGGTCCGGGAGATCCTCGATCCCCTTCCGGTGGGCAGGGTCTGGGGCGTCGGAGAGGTGACCGAGAAGAGGCTCCGCAGCCTCGGGCTCCTCCGGGTCGTGGACCTGCGTCAGGCTGGCATCGAACTCCTCGTCCGCGAGTTCGGAGCGTACGGGGAAAGACTGTTCGAACTGGCCCACGGGCGAGATGATACCCCCCTCGTTGGGGAAACGGAGTCGCGATCGATTTCTCGCGAGACGACGTACGCGTTCAACCTCATCTCGACGGACGAGATCCAAAGCGAGGTCGAGCGCATGGCGCGGATTGTGGCGGCCAACCTGGAGGAGGAGTCGCTCCTCTGCCGCACGGTGCGGGTCAAGATCCGCTACCCCGACTTTCGCACGGTTACGCGGCAGCTCCGACTTGGAGTTCCCGTCGACTCGGTGAGCGTGATCGAGGCGGTCGCCGTCCACCTGCTGCGCCACCGGGTCGACCTCGACGACCGTGGAGTCCGGTTGATCGGCGTCGGTGTCGGGAACCTCGTTGGGACGACGGCTCGCCAGCTGCCGCTCTTCTAGGAAAGGGGGACGGTGGTCGCGGCGCGGAGTGGACGGTGGTCGCGGCGCGATGGGGGACAACCCGCACCTTGCGAGCGGAAGGATTCGGCCGTCGGTATCCGATCGTCACCCTACGTTCTACCGTGAGGTGATGGGGATGAAGGGGTTCCTGCTCGGTCTTGCTGTTGCCGCTCTGAGCCCGGCGCTGGCGTACGCCGTGCCGTTGTGCAGCTACCAATCGCCCCTGACGGATCTGTCGGACCTGGCGCTCTCCTTCTCCTACGAGTACCACAACGACCCGTACGGGCTTGCGGAAAGGGACAAGAGCAACGGCGATTTCTCTGCGAGCTACGTCCGGCTCTACGACCGGCCCGAGTACGGTTTTGACATCCACGTGGACGGCGAGATGACGGCCACGAAGGATGAACTCACATACACCCTCCGCGCTGACGGGAACTACAAGCGCTACTTCGCTTCGGAGGAAGACCTCTTCGCATTCACGGGGGCAAGCGCGCGCAGCCTGTCGTCAAGCGGAGCTCTCGGGCTCACAGCGAGCGCGGGGGTGGGGTACGGGCGGTTTACCGACGTGACGCCGCTGGCGACCGCGACGCGGATCGACACGTACCTTGTGCGTCGGGGAAGCCTGATCGATCACCTCCACGCCGTTGACCTGCAGATCCTCGCGTACGAAATCAGCAGCGCCGCGGAGTACGACTCGACCGCCGACTTGTTGACCGTGGTTCAGGACATTATCGAAGACTCTGGACTCGTGCGCGAGGGCGGGCTGGACGCGATCGAC
This sequence comes from Thermotogota bacterium, assembly GCA_039679545.1. Classification (GTDB taxonomy): domain Bacteria; phylum Bipolaricaulota; class Bipolaricaulia; order UBA7950; family UBA9294; genus JAPLGD01. The sequence goes on along the minus strand of JBDKUT010000153.1, from coordinate 42,761 downwards.
ATCTCGGAGATGACGAAGTTCATCCAGGACGAGTCATTCTCGCGCTACTGCGGCTGGGACGCGAAGATCGGGTTAGGTTACGAGATTCTGGATCCATCGGAAGGCGTGAACAACCTTCTGGTCACCGCAGCATTCAACTACGCGTTCTCCACGGCACCGAACACCCAGTTCCTCGTGCAGGGAACCTTGTCCGGTCCTCCGGCGTTGGCCACGACGAACCGCATCGACCTCTCGACCTCGTACGACTACATGACGTACGAGTACCTGACCCTGCGCGCGGCGTATGACTTCGTCCGGGAGACGAACGCCGGCATTCCGACGGACACCCATCAGGTGTCGCTGGATCTCGTCATGACGCCGCTCGACACGGCCTCCGTGATCGTGGGGCTCGTCTTCGAGCACCGTCCCTACTACACCGAGTGGAGCGTGGACGCGACGCTCGAAATCGAGATCGAGCTGCTGTAAGGGGACTGTGAGCTGCCCGACGGTCCTTGGTGTCGGGCAGTTGGGGAGTTCGGCACCAGAGGCACGAACCGGCTGATCTCTTCTGGGGAAATCCTGTCGGGCGGTCAGGGAATTCGGCAAGAGGATGGACGGCCGAACTCCACGCACGCGGCTCCGGCGCTACGCCGGGAGCTCGCTCTCTCGCCGCACGGCCTCGGCCATCGCAGGGTCGTGGAGCATGCTCGGCGCTTCGCGAAGGTCGATGAACCTCGCTTCCGCGATCTCGTCCGGGTCCGGGTGCGGGGTCCCTCGGAGCTTGAATCGATAGAAGAACATGATCCAGTGCAGCCGCGTCTTTGGGCCCAGCTTGGCGTGGACGCCCGCGGGTCGGAGGATCGTCGCCGGGGCGCCGACCTCCTCGCGGATCTCCCGGAGAAGGCCTTCCTCTGGAGATTCGCCGTATCGCAAGAACCCGCCGGGGAGAGACCAGCGGCCCTCGTTGAGGCCTCGGCTTCCCAGGACGAGGAGCGCTCGAGCGCGCTCGATGCAGATCCCCTCGACAACGACGCGCGGCATCGAAGCGTGGACCGCCGCGCGAACCCTCGGCGTCACATCGGACAGGAATGGGACGTCGTCTTTGCTGGGCCATGCGGTCGGATGGGCGTCGAGCTTCGGAACGCAAAACCATGCGTGCGGCTCGCCGTCGTCCGGGTCGGACCCCAAAGGAGCGATGCGCTCAATAGGGAACGGCAGTTCTTCGGGGGTCGGAAGGTCGAGAAGGCCGTTCCGCCGCACCAGGTAGATCCGTCCATCGCTTTCCACGTAGCAATGCATTCAACCACCTTGTCGATTGTACGGTTGTGGAGGCCGCTGCGCAGCTTGCGGCAGGCTTCGACGGCCGGCAAAATCCCGACGCTGACGTAGTAGCAACCTTGGCCTGGGAGGAAGAGGAAGCGTGTACAAAATCCTGAGCAAGCGGACCCTCGGTCCGAAGATCCGGGAGTACGTCGTCGAGGCTCCCGACGTGGCGAAGGTCGGGAAAGCAGGGCAGTTTGTCGTTCTCCGGCTGCACGAGCGCGGCGAGCGGATTCCGCTTACGATTGTCGACTGCGATCGCAAGACGGGCGGCGTGACTCTCGTCGTCCAAGAGGTTGGCAAGAGCACGCAGGAGATGGGCGACCACTTCCAGAAGGGCGACTCGATTCTCGACGTCGCAGGCCCACTTGGCCTTCCCTCCGAGATCGAGCGGTACGGAACCGTCATCTGCATCGGCGGCGGTCTCGGCATTGCGCCGCTCTATCCGATCGCCCGCGACCTGAAAGCCGCCGGCAATGAGGTTGTCGGCATCCTCGGGGCGCGCAGTCGTGACCTTCTCTTCTACGAGGATCGGATGGCCGCCGTCTGCGACCAGCTCCACATCATGACGGACGACGGGACGTACGGCCGAAAGGGATTCGTCAGCGACCCGTTGCGCGAGATCCTGGCGAGCGGCCGGAAGGTCGCCAGGGTGTGGGCGATCGGGCCGGCGATCATGATGAAGGTGTGCTCCGGAGTCACCCGGGAGTTCGGAGTGCCCACCGTCGTCAGCCTGAACTCCGTGATGATCGACGGGACGGGGATGTGCGGCGGATGCCGCGTCCAGGTCGGGGGAGAAGCGAAGTTCGCGTGCGTCGACGGTCCCGAGTTCGACGCACACAAGGTGGACTTCGATCTCCTGATTTCACGCCAGCGGTTCTACGCCGAAGAGGAGAAGTGCGCGGTGGAGAAGTACCTTGCCGACAAGCGAGGCGAGGGGGTGGCGCGGTGATCGAGCCGAAGGCGACCCCGATGCAGGAACAGGCTCCCGACGTTCGGATTCGCAACTTCAACGAAGTTCCCCTCGGCTACTCGGAGGACGAGGCCGTCCGCGAGGCGTCTCGCTGCCTGCAGTGCAAGAACGCTCCGTGCGTGGGCGGATGCCCGGTCGGCATCGACATCCCGGGGTTCATCCGGGCCGTCAAGGAGCGCAAGGTCGATGCGGCGATCGCGCGGATCAAGGAATCGAACGCACTTCCGGCGGTGTGCGGGCGCGTCTGTCCGCAGGAAACGCAGTGCCAGGGCGTCTGCACCCTCGGCAAGAAGCTCGAGCCGGTGGCCATTGGGCGGCTGGAGCGGTTCTGCGCCGATTGGGAGGCCGCCCACGAAGCGTGCACGCCGGCCGTGAAGCCGGCGACCGGGAAGCGGATCGCGATCGTCGGATCGGGGCCCGCGGGACTGACGGCGGCTGGCGAACTACGTCGCCGCGGACACGACGTCACGGTCTTCGAGCTGCTCCACGTCGCCGGCGGCGTCTTGATGTACGGGATCCCCGAGTTCCGTCTTCCGAAGGCGATCGTGCAGCGAGAGATCGACACGCTCTGCCGCATGGGCGTTCGCATCGAAGTCAACAAGGTCGTCGGCCGGGTCGCGACGATCCACGAACTCCTGTGCGACGGCTACGACGCGGCGTTCGTGGGCACCGGCGCCGGCCTACCGCAGTTCCTCGGCGTTCCTGGAGAGAACCTGAACGGTGTCTACTCGGCGAACGAGTTCCTTACCCGCACGAACCTGATGCGCGCGTACCGCTTCCCGGAGTATGACACCCCGATCAAGGTCGGGCGGCGCGTGGTGACCGTCGGCGGCGGCAACGTGGCGATGGATTCAGCGCGCACCGCGTTGCGGCTCGGTGCCGAGGAGTCGTTCATCGTCTATCGGCGCAGTGAGGCCGAGCTGCCGGCGAGGAAAGAGGAGGTTCACCACGCGAAGGAGGAGGGGGTCCAACTCCGACTCCTCACCAACCCGATCGAGTTCCTCGGCGACACAGGGCGCGTCCGTGCGGTGCGTTGCCTCCGCATGGAGCTCGGCACGCCGGATGCGAGCGGGCGCCGACGCCCCGTCCCGGTCAAGGGATCGGAGTTCGAGATCGAGACCGACACCGTCGTCATCGCCATCGGGAATGGACCTCACCCGCTCATTCCGCAGACGACGCCGGACCTCGCACTCACGAAGTCGGGGAACATCGCCGCCGACGCGACGACCGGGGCGACGAACCTGCGCGGTGTTTATGCGGGCGGCGACATCGTCACCGGGGCGGCGACCGTCATCGAGGCGATGGGAGCCGGGAAACGCGCCGCGGCCGCGATTCACGAGTACGTGAGCCGCTAGCGGGACTTCCTCCAGACGTGAGAGACATCACACGCCGAAGGCCCGTGCCGGCGTGAGGCGCCGGAGGCCCTAGAGTTCGCGCTGTCCAAGGGATGGTGGACACATGACCGTATCTGATAGAAGGGCGTGTGTCATGATCCTGACTACAGACAGCTAGCACCACCCGGTGCCCAGTCGAGTGGAGGGGCGGCGCCTCTCCACTCGCCCCTTTTCGGGGAACCCAAACGGAACTCGCATGCAGCGCGCTTCCCGAGTTCTCTCCTCCGGCGCGCGACGTGGGGTATGCTCACTCGCGGAGGAGAACATGGACTGGAAGCCCTACTACCGGCGTGAGTGCGCCGCTCCCGAAGCGCGCGACGCGATGGCTCGATGGGTGCTTGAGGGTGCCGACGCGTCGATCGCCGCCGCCGTGCGGCGCGGCGCCGTGCTGTCGTTTCCTCACACCGCGCTCGCGTACGCCGGGCCGCTGCAGGCTCGCGCCGTGAGAAGCCTCTTCGATGCCAAGGTCGAACGGATCCTGGCGCTCGGCGTCCTGCACAGCGGGGGTGTCGATGTCTACCGGACGGCGCTCGATGTGCGCGAGTCCGCAAGCCGACGAGCCGACGCGTTTCGCGTCGTACGGGGAGCGTTCTTTCGTCCGGACGCCGCCGCGGAGACGCCCCTCGGCGCAGTCCCGCTGTGGCGACCGAACGATTCGAGCGACGTCGCCCGCTTCGAGCGCGGTGCCCTTCTCGACGCGGAGTTTTCCCTCGACACGTTTCTCACCGTGTGCCGCGCCGGGGCGGACGCCCTCGGTCAGCGCCCGCTCCCGGTCCTTGCTGCGTACGTTGGCATGACGCGCGATCCGGTGAGTGGGGCATTTACGGCGGCAGATGAACTTGCGGCGTGGATTCAGGCGGAGCGAGACGCGAAGACCGCCGTGGTGACGACCGGCGATCTCGTTCACTACGGGACGGGGTACGGCGAGACGTGGGTCGCCGGGGCTCCGGCCGATCGGGGCGTGCTCGTTGCGGGCATCCGTCCCGCGGTCGAGGACTGCCTCGAAGCGGCACTCACCCGTGGGGACCGGGCCGGGGCGTACGCCTTGTCGCGCGGCAGGCTCCTGAACGATCAGCGGGAGATCCTCCCCACCCTCGCCGCGTACCTCGGGGTTCCCGCACCATTCGAGGTGCTGTCGTTCGACTTGTCGGACTATGCTCCCATCCTCGGCGTGGCGGCACCGTGCTTCGTTGCGTCGGCGCTTGCTCGCTACGGCGCGTGAGACGCTCGGGGGCGCGGAGGGAGTAAGCCGGGATTGCGTGGGAGACCGCAACCTTCTACGCTTCACAAACAGGATCGAACGAGGAGCTGGAATCAAACGATGAACAGGCCGAAGACGGTGGGCGTGATCGGAGGGATGGGACCGGCGGCAACCGCCGAGTTCTTCCGTCGTCTAATCATCGCAACTCCTGCGACGCGTGACGACCAACACCTGCGGGTTCTCATCGACAGCGACCCGCGGATCCCCGCGCGGACGGCGGCGATCCTCCATGGCGGACCGGATCCCGCGCCGCGGCTGCGCGAGATTGCTCGTGGCCTGGAAGCGGCGGGCGCGGAACTCCTCACCATGCCGTGCAACACGGCCCACGCCTACCTCAACGCAATTCGAGACGCTGTATCGATCCCGGTTCTCGACATGCTGGAAGAGGCAACGGCGAAGATCGAGAAGGGACCGGTCGGGCTTCTCGCCACGACGGCGACGGTGCGCCTCGGCCTCTACCAGGACGTCGGACGGCGACGGGGCCTCGACGTGCTGGTGCCGGACGAGGAGCGCCAGGCGGACGTTACCCACGTGATCGCCGCGCTGAAGGCATACCCTGCGCCGGAGCCGCTCCGGAAGGACATCGGCCGCGTCGTCGGCACGCTCCAGGCGTCCGGAGCGCGGGCGATTCTCGTCGGGTGCACGGAACTGTCGCTTCTCGGGAGGGTCGACGAATCGCTCGTGTGGGTCGACGCGCTCGACGCCCTGGTCGAGGCCACAGTGCGCGACGCATTCGCGGTACATAGAAACTAGGGCTCGGAGAGGAGTGAACGGGATGAGCGATGCAAAGGCGTGCGTAGTCGAGGCCGTCGACACCCTGGAGGGACGGCTCCGATCGATCAGTCGGGAGATCTTCGAGCACCCGGAAGAGAAGTTCGAAGAAGTACGGGCCACGAAGCTTCTTGCCGACGAGTTGCGGGCGTCAGGATTCGACGTCGAGACGGAGATCGCCGGCCTCGCGACAGCGATCCGAGCCGTTCACCCGTCAGCGAAGCCTGGGCCGACCGTGGCGATTCTTGGCGAATACGACGCCCTTCCAGAGCTCGGCCACGCCTGCGGCCACAACCTCATCGCCGCGGGAGCGCTCGGCGCGGTCCTCGCCGTGGCGACTGTCAAGCAGGAGTTGCCCGGGCGCCTCATGTTCCTTGGCACGCCCGCCGAAGAGGGCGGCGGCGGCAAGGTCGTGATGGTCGACGCCGGGGTCTTCCGCGGCGTCGACGCCGCGATGATGTTCCATCCCGCGTCGTTCACCGCTGTCCACCACGGCAGCCTCGCGATCTCCGAGGTGCGGCTCGAGTTCCGCGGCGTCGCCGCGCACGCGTCGGCGTCTCCGGAAAAGGGCGTGAACGCTCTTGACGCCGTGATTCAGACCTTCAACGGCATCAATGCGCTGCGGCAGCACATCCGGGATGGGGCGCGGATCCACGGGATCATCACGAGCGGAGGGACGAAGCCGAACATCGTCCCCGAGTACGCGGCGGCCGAGTTCTACGTTCGCGCGGCCGAGACGACCTACCGCGACGAGTTGCTCGGAAAGCTGGAGCGGTGCGCCAAGGGAGCTGCCCTGGCTGCCGGAGCGTCGTTCTCGATGAGCGAGGTTTCGCCTCCGTACAAGGCGATGCGTCCCAACCGAGCCCTCGGAGCGGCGTTCACCCGCAACCTCGAAAGCCTCGGGTGGACGTTCGACGCGGAGAACCTTCCGTATGGCTCGACGGACATGGGCGACGTCAGCCAAACCGTGCCGGCGATCCATGCCTACGTCGCAATCTGCGACTGGGCGATCGCCTTCCACTCGCGAGACTTCGCCGAGGCGTCGCAATCCGAGCGAGGGCTGCGGGGAATGCTGGCCGCGGCGAAGGCCATGGCGATGACGACGGTCGATATCCTGACCTCACCGGACCTCGTGCGGGCGGTGCAGTGCGAGTTTCGCGGGACGTGACGGTGCACTCGCTTCAGGCCCAATCCGGCCTGAGCTTCTCTCGTCCTGCCAGGTAGCGGTCGGCGGCGACGGCCGCGCTCGCTCCTTCCGCCGCGGCAAGCACGGCTTGTTTCAGATGCTTGCACAGCACGTCTCCCGCGGCGAACACGCCGGCAACCTGCGTTTGGAAGAGCGCATCTGTGGTCAAGCAGCCGTCGGCGGTGAGAGGGACCTGACCTCCGAGGAAGTCGACGATCGGGCGCCCGCCTTGAAGGTAGAGAAATACGCCGGCGATTGGGAGGACTGTCGGGTCGCCGCGGCGACTGCGGATCCGAACGCCGTCCACCGAGGCGCTTCCCAGGATCTCCTCGAGGTTCGTCGATGGGTGCACAGTCACCGACGGCGAGCGGGCGGCCTCGTCGGCAAGGCGCGGCGAGCATCGTAGCGACTCGCTCGGTGAGAGGACGTGGACATGGGCCGCAAACCGGGTCAGGAAGAGCGCCTCCTCGATCGCCTCGTCGGTTGCGCCGGCCACGGCCACGGTCTTCCCCTGGAAGAAGAACCCGTCGCAGGTCGCGCAGTACGAGACGCCACGGCCGACGAGGCGCTCTTCCCCCGGGAGGGTGCGGGCCCGCCCCATCGCTCCGGAGGCGACGATCACGGCGCGGCCTCGGTACGTCCCGCGGGTTCCGTACGCGACCTTGACGTCTCCGGAGAGATCGCTGGCCGACACCTTGTCGGTTACGAAGCGTGCCCCGAAGCGCTCTGCCTGCGTCCGGATGCGAAGGACAACGTCGGCGCCCGGCGTGCCCTCAGGAATCCCCGGGTAGTTGGCGATTTCGCGGCTCATGCCGAGTGCCCCGGACGTGACTCCCTTGTCGACGACGAGCGTCGAGAGCCCGGCGCGAGCCGCGTAGATCGCGGCCGACGCGCCCGCCGGCCCGCCGCCGAGGATGAGAACGTCGGGGGTGTTCTCGAACGATCCCGCTGCCTTCGGGCGGGCGCCCCCGTCTCTAGCCATGGCTCTCCTCCTTTCCCGTGGAGACCTCCGACTTCCGCGGCGGCACGGGGTCGAAGCCCCCGGGATGCAGCGGGTGGCACTTGAGCAGGCGGCGCAGGGCAAGCCAGCTCCCTCGGAACGGCCCGTGCGTCTCGATCGCCTCGACCGCGTACTGGGAACACGTCGGGTAGAACCGGCAGCGCGGCCGCAAGAGGGGCGAGATCACCCGCTGGTAGACCTTGATCGGGAGAACAAGAACCTTTCGCAGCACGCTTGCAGGGTACGGCAAAACCTTCCACTTGACAACTGGCAGTCACGTATCTATACTGCCAGTTAGCAATCAAGAGATAGGAGTGCCAGCAGGATGGCAGAAGGAGGACCTGAAATGATGCGCAGACTACCAGACGTGAGGCGAGGGCCGTTCATCCTTGAGTCGAACCTTTCTCGTCTCGTCGATGAGATGTTCCACGACTTCGACACCGTGGGCTTCGACATCGCGCCGAGCTTCGGGCGCACCGACGTGTACGAGAAGGACAAGAATCTGGTGTTCGAGACGGAACTCCCGGGTGCGAAGAAGGAAGACATCGCGATCCGGGTTGAGGACGATCAGTTGATCATCAGTGGCGAGACGAAGCGGAGCGAGGAGATCGACCGCGAGCACTACTTCCGGATCGGCCGGCAGTACGGCCGGTTCCAGCGGAGCTTCCCACTTCCGCCGGAGCTTGTAGACAAGGGACGGGTTCAGGCGAAGTTCGAGGATGGCATCCTTCGGGTGACGGCGCCCCTGAAGGAGTCAATCAAGGAGAAAGAGAAGGCGATCGAGGTTCCTGTCGGATAGCCGCCTCCTTGCGTAGAGAGCCGCGGACGCCCCGGCGCACGGGGCTCGGGGTCACCCCCGAGCTCACGGAGCCGGGGCGCCGCTTTCGGTCAATCGCGGTATCCGTTCGTAACCGGGATGCGGCGGCCGGATCCGAACGCCTTCGGGGTGACCTTGATTCCGATCGGGAGCTGATGGCGCTTGTACTCGTTCCGGTAGTAGCGGCTGAGCACGTTGTCGACGAGCGCCGGGTCGAACCCCGCGGCGAGGAGGTCGGGGCGGGACTCGTTCTTCTCGATGATCGCGCGGAGGAGCGGATCGAGCGTCGTGTACGGTGGCAGGTCGTCGTCGTCGCGCTGGTTGGGGCGCAGCTCGGCGGTCGGGGCTTTGCGCAGGATGCGCTCGGGAATCGCGACTCCGAACGACTCGGCGAGACGGTAGACGTCGTCCTTGTACAGGTCGGCGAGCGGCGCGAGGGCTCCAACGGTGTCGCCGTAGAGGGTGTTGTAGCCGACGGCAATCTCGGACTTGTTCGCCGGGCAGAGGACGAGGGCCCCTCGCTGGTTCGACAACGCCATGAGGAGCGTCCCGCGGGCGCGTGGCTGAAGGTTCTCGTCGACCAGCCCGTCGGCGCGGGCAGGGAGCGCCCGCCGAAGCGCGTCGTGAACCGAATCGATCGGAATCTCGGTGTGGTCGACGCCGAGGTTCCGCGCCACAGCGGCCGAGTCCTCGCGGCTTTCCGCGGAGGAGTACTCGCTTGGCAGGTAGACGGTCGATACGTGCTCGGCTCCCAGGGCCTCGACGGCGAGCGCAGCCACGACCGCAGAGTCGACGCCGCCGGACAGGCCGAGAAGGACGTCGGCGCGACCGTTCTTGCGCACGTAGTCACGGATGCCTAGGGCGATCGCGGCCCGTGTCTGGGCGACCGGGTCGTCGTCGGGAACACGGACACCGCCGCCATCCATGTCGACAACGTAGAGCCCGTCCTCGAAGCGGGGGGCCTCGAAGAGGATCTCGCCGGCGGCATTCGTGACGAAGCTTCCGCCGTCGAAGATCACGTCATCCTGGCCGCCGACGAGGTTCACGTAAACGATGCCGACGCCGTTCTCGACCGAGCGGCGCCGGATCAGCTTGCGGCGGATCGCTGGCTTGCCCACGTAGAACGGCGAGGCGGACAGGTTGAGGATCCACTCCGCGCCGAGGCTCGCCTGAAGATCGGTCGGACCGTCATCGACCCAGATGTCTTCACAGATGTTGATCCCGAACTTTCGTCCGCCGATCGTGTAGACCTCGCTCCCCGGACCGGGCGTGAAGTAGCGGCGTTCGTTGTAGATGTCGTACGTCGGGAGGTAGATCTTGGCGAGGCGCCCGATCTCGCGGTCTTTCCGTAGAAGCACGGCGACGTTGTAGAGTTCCGTCGCGGCGCCGTCGTTCACCGACGAGGGATCGACGCGGTTGACGGGCGCGTGGGCCGACTCGCTTGCCACGCTGCCGACGACGACCGTCATGGTGCCGGCCTCGGCGCGAACGCGCTCGAGACCCTTGCGGCACGCCTCGACGAACCCGGGCCGCCACAGCAAGTCAAGCGGTACGTAGCCCGGGACGGCGAGCTCGGGAAACGCGACAAGGTCGCATCCGGCGCTCCGCGCCTCGCGGACCGCCGCGGAGATGATCTCGACATTGCGCTCGATGGCGCCGACGGTGACGTTGATTTGGCCGATCCCTACGCGCATGGGCCGATTATAGGGAGCCCTCGGTGCGCTCGCCACCGCGACGAAGCGCGGCACGTGCGCTCTCGAACAACGAGGCGGCGGCCGCTTCGGGCATCCGCTCGATTGCACCGGCGCGTAGGTTCCCGAGTTCGACGGTCCCCACCGAGACGCGGACAAGGCGTTCGACGGAGAGATCGAAGTGGCCCAGCAGTCGCTTGATCTCGTGCTTGCGCCCCTCCGTCAGGGTCAGCACGGCGTACGGAGGCCTTCCGGCGATGCGACCACGGCGGATGTGCAGGAGCTCGCCGTCGTCGGGAATCCCCTTCTGCATCTCGGCCAGCATCCGCTCGAGCTCCTGGGCGCGCGGCACCGGACGGAACTGAACGTGGTACGTTTTCTCGACCTCGTAGCGCGGGTGCGTGAACGCGTGGATGAACTCACCGTCGTTCGACAGGAGAAGAAGTCCCTCGGCGTCCTGGTCCAGACGGCCGACCCACGTGTAGCCGATGAACCCCTCCGAGCGGAGCAAGCGTCCCACGGTGTTCCCGGTGAACGGGTCGTCGTGACTGCACAGCATGCCGGTGGGCTTGTGGAGCCGGTAGATGCGGGGCTCAGGGCGGTCGAGGGGAAGGGGCTGGCCGCGCAGCGCCAAGCGGCGCACGTTCTCCGGAGCGAGGATTAGAAAGGGATCCGCGGCGGGGCGGTTGTTGACCGAGACCTCCCCGTGAGCGATCAGCTCCGCCGCCTTGCGGCGCGAGACGCCCGCCTGCTGCTGGATCCACTGGAGGAGTCGGGTCCCCCCTCGATCGACAGGATTCGCCATGACAGCGGGTATAGCGTGCTTCTCGCGCCCGCGCAACCCGTTGGGAGCCCTCCGGGTATTTCGCGGAGGCCTTCGAGGCGGGCATAATGGGCCACGTAGGCGGGAGGTCGGGATCGTATGGGGTGTGAGGTTACCCAGTTGGAGTTGGGGGATCGTCGTCTGCGAGATTTCGTCGACGTGGCGTGGCAGATTCACCGCGGGGATCCGTGCTGGACCCCACCGCTTCGCGGTGAGCTCCTCGGCAGTCGCCTCCTGGGCATGAAGGGGCTCCTGACGCGGGAGCATCCGTACCACAACGACGCGGAGGTCACTCACTTTCTGGCCGCGAGAGACGGGCGCCTCGTCGGGCGCGTGTCGGCGGCCGTGAACCGCAGGTACAACGAGCACTACGGCACGAAGATCGGGTTCTTCGGGTTCTTCGACGTGGCGCCGGACTACGAGGCGGCCGAGGCCCTCTTGTCGCGGGCGTGCTCGTGGCTTGGCGATCGGGAGATGAAGATTGCCCGCGGACCGGGAGGGTACTCAAACGCGACGCATGAGGCGCACCAGGGCGTGCTCGTCGAAGGATTCGCCTATCCACCCACGGTCGAGCTGACGCACAACGCTCCTTACTACGGCGAGTTCCTCGAACGCTTCGGCATGCGGAAGGCCAAGGACTACCACGCGTACTTGATCCAGATCTCCGACGGCCCAAGCGAGCGGCTTCGATCGATCGCAGACGCCGTGCGCGAGCGGCGCCGAATCGAAACGAGACCGATCGACATGTCGAAGATCCCCTCCGAGGTCGATCTCATCGTCCGGATCTTCAATGAGGCGTGGGCCGCGAACTGGGGATACCTGCCCATGGAGGATGCGGAGGGGGCAGCGATGGCGGCGAGCCTGAAGCTCGTTGCCGATCCCGGCCTGATGCGCTTCGCCTACGTCGACGGCGAGCTGGCCGCTGTGCTGGGCGCCCTTCCAGACCCCAACGTGGCCCTTCGACCACGATGGAATCGCTTCCGTGACACCGACGTCGTCCGCGCCCTACGCCTCTTGCGAACGAAGGGGCGGATTCCCAACACGCGGCTGATGTTCTTCGGAGTCCTTCCGCGGTTCCGGAAGCTCGGGATCGATGCCGTTCTCTATCGCGAGGTGCTCGAGTACGCGCTCGAGCACGGCTACAAGACCTGCGAGCCGTCACTGCTTCTCGAAAACAACGACCTGATCCTTCGCGCGTCGTCGTTCATGGGGGGGGTCCACTACAAGACCTGGCGGATCTACGAGAAAGACATCCACTAGGCTTCCCGGAGCGTCCGCGACTGAGAGAAAAGAAAGAGGGACCCGGCTGCTGCCGGGTCCCTCTCCCGTAGTTGGCCGGATCCCGAGGAGGTGATACGGCCCATCTCCGTTGTCGTCCCTCAGCCTCCCGATCCCGAGTGCCAGGTAAATACAAACGTGATTCGCCAGCAGGAGCACTGCGGGGAGAAGTAGAAGTACCACCCGCTCGTCGGCCTCCCCTGCTGCCAGCTGCCGTTATACCAGTACCACATGCCTCCGGGAGTTCCCGGGAATGGCGGGTACATCGGCGGGTACGACCCCGGGCCGGGCGTCGGGGGCGGCGTAGGGGTCGGATACGGGTACGGGTACGTGCCGCCCGGATACGTGTAACCGTAGGATTGCGAGATCACGAGCGACGTCCAAGCCGTGACCCACTGTGCCTGCTGCGGGTCGGTGGGGATGATGCCCTTGATGGCCACTCCGGCACCATGCGGGCTGCTTCCGACCATCGGGAACGGCTCCGAGTAGGAATTCGGCGAGAGCGCAAGCGGCACAGGGCTTGCGAAGATCTGCAGCTGCTCCGTACCGGTCGGCGGCGTCACCGTGAACTTGTAGGCTCCGCTGCCCGGCAGCGTGCGGGTGCCGGGGGAGACGTAGTTCGCTTGCTCATAGGCGTTCGGGAAGATCAGCCGTACGATGCCGTCCGGCTGGATGTCGTAGATGTAGACGTAGGCCGGCTGCGAGACCGAGAAGTAGATGGTCACATACTCACCGACCACGTAGTTCGTCTTGCCGGTCCAGATGTTGACCGTCAGCGGATTCGGCGTGGGCGTGGGCGTTGGGATGATTCCCAGCGGTGCCGCGCCGCCGTCGGCGATGGCGACGGCCGAAAGCGCGACGAGCGTCACGAGAAGTAGGAGAAGGGCCCTCGTTCCGTTCTTGGTCATTTCGATCACCTCGGCAAACGTACACCCGGCCGGGTCGAACGGTTTCACACGGAGAGTCAGGTTCGCTTCACGCCGGAGGTTCGAGGCGGCGGACGACAACCTGCAAGTGCTCGGTGGAGTCCCGGAAGGCGGGCATGTCGCACGTCTCCGCGACGAGGCGCAAGACGTTCTCGTACGCCTCAGGATGCTCTTCGGCAAGCTTCCGAACCTCGACGCTCATTCCGCCGGCGAACCCCTCGGCGCCGACGCGCACGTCGACGCTGAATCCCGCTTCGCGCAGCTCGACGATCGCCTGGGGCGGCGTCAGGAACGACGCCTCGGTAAACGCCCGTTGCTCGCCGACCTGCGCACAGGTCGAGAGGAGTTGGCGGATGAGGGTGTCGTCGACGTAGAGCTCCGGAAACTCACCGAGGCCCGCGCGGAGAACGCCCCACGGGTTGATGAACCCGACGATCGCGGGGGCTCCTGGCTTCAAGATGCGACGGAGCTCGAGGAGCGCGGTGCGTCGATCCGCCTCCTCGACGAGGTGGTACATCGGCCCGAGGACGAGGGCGGCGTCGAAGGACTCCGCGGCAAGGAAGGAGAGATCGCGTGCGTCAGCGCAGACGACGGCGTCCGCCGTAAGGCCGAGTTCGGCGAGTTTTGCCTGAGCGAACTTGACGTTTCGCTCGGCGAGGTCGACGAGCGTCACGCGGTAGCCGTGGCGAAGGAGTTCGATCGCGTATCGTCCCGGGCCCCCGCCGATGTCGGCGACCCTGCCCGCGGGTGGGAAGTGCTCGCCGATCAGCCGGAGCGTGCTCTCCATTTCGAGGCGGCCGTGGGGACGGCTGAGCCGTTCCCACTCCGAGTCGACTTCGCGGTTGTAGTAGTCACGGACAACCTCGCTCATAGAACCTCCGAGGGGCCAGAATACGCGATTCTCGCTGGGCCGCCAACGACCGACTCCCGGCGGCGGTTCCATCGATGGCAAACCGCAGCCCTTGCTCGGCTCCCGCGAGGCGAGTACTGTCGTTCCATGATCGTCGTGGGTCTCGCGGGGCGAGCGGGAAGCGGGAAGAGCGCGGTCGCGCAGATGCTCGTGCGACGTCCTGGGGTTGCCTGGATCGATCTTGACGAACTTGCCTGGGCGACGTACGCACCGGGGACGCAGGGCTTCGCAGAGGCCGTACGGCGCTTTGGGCGCACGGTCGTCGCCGCCGACGGCACCATCGACCGACGTGCGCTCGGACGGATCGTCTTCTCCGACGACGCAGCCCGCGACGACCTCGAGCGGATCGTCTACCCGGCTCTCGAGGCGCGTTGGAAGTCGGTAGCCGAGGAGCACCGGGCCGCAGGAACGAGGGTGCTTCTCGTCGAGGGGGCCGCGATAGCGACGTCACGCCACGTCGACCGTAGCGGCTTCGATCTGATCCTGTGGTTGGATGCGCCGCTCGACGAGCGGCGGGCGCGTCTCCGTGAAGTCGACAGGGAAGGACACGCCGACCGCGGACGAGAGCCTAGTTGGTCCTGCGATGAATGGGGTCGGAGAACAAAGCTGATCCGAATCGACGCCTGCGGTACGGTCGACGACGTGGCCGCACGGGTGTGGGCGGCGATCGAACGGCGCTCGGAGCCGGACCGGCGTTAGGTCTCGGCCGCGTCCCTCTTGCGAAGCTCGGTCCACACGCGGCGGCTGCTCCGCCCCATCCAGACGGTCCGGAGGATCTCCCCGACGGTCATCGCGACGATGGCGGCGTAGATGCCGGGGATTGTCCTCCACGCGATCGCACTCCACAACAGCGTTGTCGTTGCAACCAGGTAGACCGCTACGGCGACGGTGATCGACCGGGTCTTCCGACTGTAGAGGATGGCCCCCTGGTAGTGGCTCTGCAGGACGGAGATCGCGGGCAGGAGAGACGCGAGCCAGAAGCCGGCCACCGCGAGAGACAAGAGCGACTCGTCGAGCCCGGTGATCGTGCCGAACCAGATGTGGCAGAGCGGCGTGGCGGCGACCACGGCGGCCGCCACGCTGGATCCGATCACGAGGGAACGCGCGAAGCGAGGCAGCGTCCGGGTCGACCCGACTTCGGCGATGTGGGCAATGGAGGTCTCGTTGTACGCCACGCCCGGGCTGCGGAAGAGGTAGATGAGCCCAGTGACGACCGGGAAAACGGCGAGCGAATCGAGTGGGTTCGGCATGCGGCTGATCGCGGCGGTGAAGAGCGGTCGCACCCCCAGGAGGATGACCGACGTCAGGGAAAGCGGAACGTAGAACCGGAGGAACGTCCGATACTCGAGTGGCTGGCCGGCCGACTCCCGCGGCAGCTCGTTGTGCAGGACGGGCTGCACCCGCAGACCCGAGTAGATCGCCTCAACAATGATTCCCACCGTGATCGCGGCGGTGGCGACGGCGGTCCCTGGGACGGAGCCGAGGATGTAGCCTGCGGCGAGGACCGCGGCGTTGGCGCACAGCCGAATCAGCGTGCCCACACCGATTGCCGAGGAGTGCCCGAACCGAATGAGAACCCCCTGGTTGAAGCGCCGATAGGCGAGGGCCCACGTCCATGGGATGGCGAGGAGGAGGCCGATCCTTCCGGGCTCGACGATTTCCTCCGGCGCGCCCAGAACCGTTCGCACGATGATGTCGTACAGAGGCGTGCAGGCGATCACGATATGGAGCGCGGTGAGGATCGCGCAGGCGATGTGCATGAAGCGACGCATCTTCTCGTATGCCCGGTGGTCGGCGCTGAGCGCCGTCGACGCCGCGAGCAGCATCACAACAGGGGAATTGATGACCTGCGCGAGGGGCATCACGAGGCTCCCGAACGCGGCGAGGTGAACCTTCGGCTGCGCGAGGCGAGCCACCACGATGTTCATCGCGGGGCCCTCCAGGGACATCAAGAGCCAACTCGCCGTAAGCGGCCACCACGTCCGAAAGACGCGCTGCGTCGAAAGCGTCGATCCCATGTCACCGATTCCCCCTCGACCGACGTCGGAATCTTCGCCCAATCCGCCGCGCCGGTCCACCAAGCGAGGCCTGATGTCCGTTGGTCGCCTGCTTGCTGGCTCGGTAGACTCTGGCTGCGCCGGGGGTGGAAGGATGTCCTGGCTACCTACCGCGGCGGCGACGGCAGGGGAGGTCCTGCCCAGACCGGCTGCGACGAAGTGGAGGAGAAGCCATGCCGCGTAAGTTGACGGAGGTCCTTGCTCAGGCAGACGCTCGCCTGGAGTACCAGGCCATGGGCACGCCGCCGGCGGAGCCAACGCCTCGCGAGGTCGTGGGCAGGCCGTCTCCCCGAGCGGAACGCCTGCGCGACCTGTACTACAGTGCCCTCTCCTCTGCGTCGAACGAGTTTCCGTACTGGTACACCCGCTCGTACGTGGGACTTGACAACGACATTCCCATTGTCCGCCGCGCCCTGGCTCTCGAATCGGCGTTCCGCCACTTGACGCCGATGATCTTCCCGGGGGAGCTCCTGGTCGTGGGAAAGACCCATCACTACCGCGGCTCCTTCCCGATGCCATGGCTATCCGAGGGGTACTACATGGCGGCCGAGAATCAGCTTTATCAGGACGCGTTAGCGCGGGGCAGCGCGAGCGCGGACGAGGTTTCCACGTTCGGAACGGGCGGAGGAAACGTCACGAAGAGCTTCGGCTCCGTCGTGTCGATTGCGGGGAAGTTCGGGATCCGGAAAGAGGAAGTCCCCGCGATGCTACGCGTCGCCCGCGCTTGGGAGGGCCGGTCGGTCGACGACGTGGGGCACAAGTACGAGCAGATGGCGCCCGGGTACGAGATCAAGGAAGCCCTGATGAAGTCGGTGACGTGCATGTTCGATTCGGGCTACACGTTGCCGCAGGGCCGCGAGGTCGTGAACTACTACTACCCGTTGCAGTTCGGACTTGATGAACTGATCTCGAGGGCGGAGCAGAAGAAGTCCGAGGTCGCCGGGCGCGCCGACGGGGACGGACTCACGGGCATGAACCGCCTCTACAACTACGAGGCGGCGAGCCACGTCCTTCGGGGAATCCAGGCGTGGATCGAGAACTATGCGCGGGAGGCGCGCCGCCTGGGGGCCGTGGAGCACGAGCCCGTACAGCGCGCCGAGTACACCCAGATTGCCGAGTGTCTCGAGTGGATTGCCCATCGTCCGCCGCGAACGTTCTACGAAGCGCTGCAGCTCACGTGGATTGTGCATGTCGCCGTGCTTAACGAGGACGTCATCTCCGGCCTGTCCCCGGGCCGTCTCGGACAGGTTCTCTGGCCGTGGTACGAGCAGGACATCGCGGCCGGTCGGCTCGACGAAGAGAAGGCCCTCGAACTGCTCGAATGCCTGCGCGTCAAGTACACGTGCCTCGACTGCTTCGCGTCGATGGGCGTTGTTGGAGGCGTCTTGTCCGGGAACACGTTCAACAACCTCTCGATCGGCGGCCTCGATCGAAGCGGGGGGCCGGCGAACAACCGCCTCGAGGAACTGATCCTCCAAGCGGCAATGACCTGCGCGTCGACGCAGCCGACGCTGACCCTCCTCTACGACGACAAGCTGCCGGAGTCGTTCCTTCTCAAAGCCGCGGAGTGCATCAAGACAGGGACCGGCTATCCAGCCGTCGTGAACAACCGGACCGCGATCGAGTTCCTGATGGGGCAGTACGGCCCCGAGGGTATGGATCTGGAAGAGGCGCGAGCGATCGCGATCGGTGGCTGTCTCGAGACCTCTCCGTGTTCCTGGCTGCCCCTCACCCTGAATGGCCGGTCGTACTGGATCCCGGGAGGGTCGGGCCAGCCGACGAGCGTCGGCGTCCACTTCCTTTCCCTTCCGAAGATCCTCGAGCTCGTCCTTTTCGACGGCATCGATCAACGCACGAAGCTCCGCGTGTTCCCTCCGCACGGGTGTGCGCTCGGCTCGTACGAAGAGCTGTTCGACCAAGTCAAGGCGTACTTTGCCAAGGCCGTCGAGGTCTTGTCCCTCGCCAACAACATCCAACATGACGTCTGGCGTAAGAACAACGCGGCCGTCTTCAACTCGCTTCTCAAGCCGGACTGCCTCGAGACCGGGCATCTGATCAACGAACTTGGGTACCGGTACAACGCGACGCACAACGTCGAGACGTGCGGAACCATCAACCTGATCAACAGCCTCGCGGCACTCAAGTCCCTGGTTTACGATCGAGGAGTCGTTACCCTTGCGGAGCTTCGGAAGGCGCTCGCGGACAACTTCGGGTTCAGGACCGCCGACGAGGTGGGGTCGTTCTCGCTCTCGTCCCAGGAGAAGCGTGGGGAGACAACCGAGCACGATCGAACGCACGTTGAGTGCCTCACGGCGCCGAAGTACGGGAATGACACGCCGTACGTCGACGGCATTCTCAAGCAGTGGGAGGACTGGTTCTGCGCCAAGTGCAGGGACTACGAGTCGCTCAACGCCCAGCCGTACTACGCGTGTCAGATCTCGGTCTCCACGCACGCGCCGATGGGGGCCGTGACCATGGCCACGCCGGACGGTCGCCTGGCCGGCACGACGTTCGCCGACGCGTCGATGTCCGCTTACCCCGGTACCGACCGCCACGGGCCGTACGCCCTCTTCGCTTCGGCGACATGCTGGGACCATGCGCAGTCTCAGAACTCCCAGCTGAACCTGAAGATCCACCCGAGCGCGATCCAAGGCCGTGCCGGAACGAAGAAATTGCTCGAGCTGACGAGATCCTACATGCGCAAGGGAGGCTTCCACATCCAGTACAACGTCGTGGACTCGCGGATCCTCAAGGATGCCCAGGAGCACCCCGAGCAGTACCGGGATCTTCTGGTCCGCGTGGCCGGGTTCACACAGTACTGGGTGGAGATCGGGAAGCCGATTCAGGACGAGATCATCGCCCGTACGGAATACGAGGGGGTGCGGGAGTGACGACCTCGTTGCGGCACATGCACTGCCGGAACTACGCGCCGGTTGACGTCGTCAAGGGCGTCTGCCACGTGACCAAGGGAATCGTGTACGGGGACAAGGACGCCTGCCCCTCGTTCGCCCGTCTTCCACAGTGCGCGGCATGCAAGCGGTACTTGCCGAGCGACGACGAGTACCTGGGCTTCTGTTCGGCCGCGCCGGATCATCCGATGACGTACCCCGACCTGGCCGCCGTGACGTGCGAAGGGTTCGAATGGAAGAGCGCCTGAGCACGGCGCGGGGGCTGGTCTTCGACATCCAGGCGCACTCGGTGCACGACGGGCCGGGGTGCCGAACGACAGTCTTCCTGAGCGGGTGTCCGCTGCGGTGCACGTGGTGCGCCAATCCGGAAGGACTTCTCCCGAGGACGCAGCTGATGGTTCGAGCATCGAGGTGTCGGTCCGACGGGCATCCGTGCGTCCGTGCCTGTCCGCATAGCGCAATCCGAATCGACCCCGCGGACCCGATCCCCCCTCGCTTCGATCGAGCCGTGTGCGCGAGGTGCGAAGAGCGACCCTGTGTCTCCGCTTGCCCCTCCGGCGCACTCGAGGTGTCAGGGCGATGGACGACCGTGAGCGACCTGATGCGGACGCTCGAACGGGACCGCAACTACTGGGGGCCGGAAGGCGGCGTCACGTTCAGCGGCGGCGAGCCGCTGTCCCAACCCGAGTTCCTGTTGGCTGCCCTTGACGCCTGCCGGGAGGCGTACATCCACACGGCCGTTGAGACGTCGGCGCACGCTGAGTCCAAGCTCGTGCGGGATGTCGCGCGCCGTGCCGACTGGCTGTTCGTCGACCTGAAGCACATGGACTCCGCCGCTCATCGCGGTGGCACGGGTGTCGGCAACGAGCAGATCCTCGCCAACCTCGAGGCCCTTGCGCACTCTCGGCGCGAGGCGCGGTTGGTGGTGCGGATCCCGGTTGTCCCAGGGTTCAACGACTCCCCGGAGAACCTCATTGCGATGGTTGGCCTCTTGGTCACGCTAGGGCTTGCCGAAGTGAACCTCCTGCCCTTCCACCGGATGGCCGAATCGAAGTACACGCAACTCGGCCTCGAGTACGCCCGCGCCCAGACCAAGCCGCCGACGAGCGCCGAGATGGCGGTTCATCAGAAGCTCTTCTCCGACGCCGGCCTTCACTGCTATGTGGCGGCAGACACCCCCTTCTAGCTCCAGCGCGCTTGACTCTCACGTAAGAGCGCTCACGTGCCCAGTTCCACCGCGAACGGCGCCTGATATGGGCCTGACTCTACGGGGGAGGTGTGCCGCGGCGCTTGGTTCTCCCACGAGAGCGCCTATGTGCTCGATTCTTAGGCGAGAGCACCTATGTGCTCGATTCTTAGGCGAGAGCACACCTTGACAAGGACCCTCGTACCGTGTAGATTGCCGTCGGTTGTTGGCATCGTGCAGTGCGCTTCGCAGGAGTACAGGAGATCTGGTCACACTCGAATGCTCTGCCTCGATGAATCATCCAGCAGTGAAGGAGGGGTATTTCTTGGCAGATCGTGAGACCGGGACTGTCAAGTGGTTCAACGATACCAAGGGGTTCGGGTTCATTTCCCGCGAGAGCGGAGATGACGTGTTCGTACATTTCAGCGCGATTCGTGGCGAAGGCTACCGCTCGCTCGAGGAAGGCCAGAAGGTGGAGTTCGTGGTCGTTTCCGGGCAGAAGGGGCCTCAGGCCCAGGACGTCACCGTCGTTCAGTAACCCTGCGGGTTCCGCAAAGTACGTTATCGCGCGGCGCGGCCATCAGCCGCGCCGCACGTCTTTTTCCGGCAGGCACTCCGCAGACTACACCGCGTTCATGAAACGACGCAGCCCCCGCAGGCTCGTGTAGCGTGGATCCGGGTCGGCATGGGGGCCTCGAGTTTGCTGGGATCTTTCTGCCGTTCGCGTCCGGAATGGAAGGAATGGGCGGCGGGTTCGTGATCGCCAGCGTCTGCGACTTCCTTGCCCTGTCCGCGGTCATCGCCACGGCGATTCTCGCAGCGGGGGCGCGCGTCCTCGCGCACTGGACGTACCCGAAGCGAACCGCTGGACCAAGCCCAGAAGGAGTTCGCCGAGAAGCGAATCCGCGGCCCGACCGTGGCTTGGCGCGTTTGCCCACCACGCCCTCGAACTCCTCAAGTCGACCCAGTGGCCGGCGTCAAGATCTCAGACCCTTGGTACAGCAATCCCATCAGACTAGGCGCGGCGTGGAGATAGTATGATGGTGCCATGCTTGCGAACAGGTGTCCGAGGAGGTGATGGGGATGAGGGCAAGGAGTGGAGCCACCTGCTGCCCGGGCGGCCTCCGCCTAGCTAAGGTCGGGCTTTTTGTGGCTGTTGTCGCTTGTGGGTATTGGCTTTGCCTAGCTGCGCCGGCCGCGCTTCTCAACTTCAAGGCCGATCCGAGAGAGAAAGACTCGCCGCCGCTGGAGGTGACGTTCACCGCCAACGCGCCGGCCAGCACGACGCACTGGTACTGGCAATTCGGTGACGGCGGGTCGGGGGAAGGGGAGACCACGACGCACACGTACACTTCCCCGGGGACGTACACAGTGAAGCTTCGTGTTACGCTGCCGTTACGCGATGGGGGCGAACGCACGATCACCGAGGTGAAGCCAGACTACATCACCGTCGGCCCGCGGGAGATTTACGTCGGGCACACGCCCGGACACGACGAGGACGATTCTGGCCCAGACCGGATCTCCGTCATCAACACGCTGAGTGATCCCGCAGTCGTGGAGCTGCTTGATGTCGATCAGGACCCCTTCGCCTTTGCGCTCAACGGAGCCACGGCCTACCTGGTCTGCTACCGTACCAACGAGGAGACGGGCAGCGTCTTCGTCATCGACACGGCGACGAATACCTTCCTGACAGAAGAGCCCCTCTCCGTAGGCCGTTGCCCGCGCGCGATTGCGATCACGGGGAGCAAAGCCTACGTAGCGAATTACGGTAGCGACACCGTTACCGTGATCAACCTCAATGAAAACAGGGTCGAGACAGACATTGCGGTGGGTCACAATCCCGGACGAGGCCCCAAGGGCATCGCGATTGGCAAGAACCGAGCCTTCGTGGCCAACTACGGTGACGGAAGCGTTACGGTGATCAATACCATCACAGACAGGCCGGTGGGTGACCCCATTCCCGTCGGGGTCAATCCGCGGGAGATCCTGATCAGCGGAAACCGGGCGTGGGTGGTCTGCGAGAACCGTAACTACGAGGGCGAACCAGGAAGCGTATGGGTGATCGACACGAAGGAGCTCGAGGTGGTGGAAGGGGGAGAGATCGTTGTCGGGCAGCATCCGCGGGATATTGCGATCAGCGAGAAGCGGGCCTTCGTGGTGTGCCAAGGCAGCTACGACGATGACGTGACCGGCGCCGTCTATGTGATCAACACGCGGACGCTTGAGGTGATTCGGTCGACCAGCGTCGGATCAGGACCGGCGCTGCCCATTCCCGTAGGAGTTCACCCTCGCCGAATTCTCATCAACGGGAACAGGGCGTACGTGGTGAACCATGGCAATTTTGTCGGCTCCGAGTACAGCGGCCCCAGCATCGGAACCGTGTCCGTGATCAACATTCGAACCTGCAAGACGATACGGGACGACCCCATCGAAGTAGGCCTGGGGCCGGAAGAGCTCGCCATCAGTGGAGACAAGGTGTATGTCGCCGATGCCGAGGGCGACACGATCTCCGTGATCGACACCAAGACCAACAGCCTGTGGGGCACGATCACTGTGGCCCCCGCACCGACGCGAATCATCGCGGTGCCCTAGGAAACGGTCGGCGAAGCGGCGCGACCGGCGGGCCGGTTGTGCCAGAGCGGACGTCAGGGTCGAGCACCTGCAGAGCCGCCCGAACCTGACGAGCCGCGTCGAAGGCCGTCTCGAGGACGTCGGGTAGACGCACAAGAACGATGGACCCAACGACGTACAGCCCCGTCACGGACCTGCTGCTGTCGTGACACATTGAAGTCGGATGCTGTGTAGGTACAAACAAGAAGACGCCACGTTCCGTGGATGGGACGAGGCAATCCACGCGGTTGAGGAGGGTAGCGTGATTGGGTCAAGACGTGGATGTAAGTCCGTCGCCGCAGGGCTGTGCCTTGCATTGCTGGTCGGGCTGGGTGTTACGGCGAGTACGAGCACGGACGAGCTTGCCGTTCTCTTGTACGGAATCGTCAGGCTCTCGGGGTCGGAGACTGCCGTGTCCGCCGTACAGGCGCGGCAGCTGGTGCCGCTTGTGGAGGTCTGGCGTGCGGAGTTGCAGGTCCCGCCTGACACGCCGCCGGACATGTCGGGCATGATCGCCTCGATCCGAGCCGTGCTTACTGCGGAGCAGTCGGCGGCGATCGAGGCCATGCACCTTACGACGGCGGACGTCGTGGAATGGAGGAACGGTGGCTTCTCCGCCTACCTGTGGCGGAAGACAAGCCGCGCGGGCCATCCGCTGCCGCCGGACTTCCTCTATGAAGAAGCCGGTCGGGTGATCAGGATCCTGAATGGATGGGCGTCGGTGTAGCCTCCGAGGATCCGCGGCCTCCTGATCTCGTCTCAGAAGGCGAAGTCTCCGACGGGTGTCACCGTACAATGGCATCATCGGTGGGTCTGTGTCGGGTGGAGGAAGAGGCTGACGTACGTGTGGCCGACCTCGAGCCCTCTGGAGCCCACGACGTCGTCCGGCAAGCACGGACTCCGGGTACAGAGAGCGATCGGCGAAGTCAGCACGTTCACGGGAGGAGACAGCATGGGTGCTCTACGCGCGTTTGGCTGTCTCGAGGCCGCGGCGCGGGAAGTGGAGGGCAAGACCTACTTCGAGTTCGTCATCCCCCTCGACTCGCGCGACCCGACGGACAAGCCGCTGGTCTGCGGGAGCGAGTACAAGGTCCTCGTTGCCTACCAGCGTACGAACGACGACTTCGGTGCCCTGCACAGCGAGAAGGGTTCCTCGGCGATCCCCCTCGACCGTGCGCCGTAGCGGCCTTCCCAAACGGAAGCGCCTTCGCGTGGCAGACTCCCTTTTGGAACAGCAAAGCGGCGTGGGGAAATGACATCTCCGGCCGTGCCTTGGAACGCTTGCCGTGCGAGCCGGGCATTGGTTGGGGGGGACTGAGAGTCTCCGAAGATTGGCCGAGACGCGGATTTCACGGCCTCTCCAGCGGCCGACACCCAGAGACAGTGCCCGGAAGACGTCGCGTTGCCTTGCTTCGCTGATCGGTGTTACCTTGGTGGCAGGGAGAACCCGCTAGGAATTGCCTGCGGCGGTCTCGATGGCGCGGGAGCGGATCCGTAGGCGGATTCGTCGACCTGTTCGCTTGGGGAGAGCATCCGGTGAGCGTGCCGCGTGGGTATGCGCAGGAGGGAGATATGGCCAAGGCTGTGGGAGTTATCCTTTTGCTGCTGCTGTTGGCGGGGTGCACCGCTCCGGTCGTCATTCCGCCGGCGGACGTGGAGCTCGAGATCGTGAGCGAAGATCAGGGCTGGGTACAGGTGAGAGTGACCGGCGTCACGGGGTCCGGCTACACGGTGCGATGGGGCGACGTTGACACATCGTACGGCGTGTCTGACGTAGCGCTGCCGGTCGAACTCTACGAGCACTTCTACCAAGCCGTGGACGGGGGAAGCTCCGGGTCGCAGGTTCCCAGAAACTACGAGATCACCTTGGTCGATGGCGAGGGCGGTGTGGTCGCGGACGAGTCCGTGCACATCGAACGAGTCGACTGCCACCTTGCCCTCGCAACAGTCGAAGGCCGTAGAGTCACGGTCCGGTACTGGGGACGCTTCGGGATCGACTACTCCGTGTCGTGGGGAGATCAGAGCACCGATCACGTGACCGTGGACAGCGAGACCGGGACAGGGCTCTCGTATCACACGTACACGACGGCAGGCACGTTCGGTCTCGGAATGGGGGAGATCTGGGCACCTCTGCGGACGTTCTTCCACGTCGCGGTGGAGTGAGGCGCGGAACAGGCGCGACGACGCCTTCGCCGCCGGGAGGCCCTTCGGTCGTTTAGCCGAAGGGCTTTGTCTTCGGATCTGGTACCCCTGGGGACTTGCTTCGAACTGGGTTCGAGAATCCTCGCCTGTGCGACCCAACAGGACTGCTCCCGGACTCCCCGTCACTTCAGGGAGACGTTCGCCGGCAGCTCCCCGCGAGGACCGGTGTTGGGCCGTCCCCTCGTTGGTCTTGAGATCGTTGCACCGGTTGCTGAGAACGGAACGCAAGCCGATTCTGAGAGGGTTCCTCCGAGTCGCTGAGCAGCCAAGGCCAAGGCAGGCGGCATCGGCGCCTTGACGCTGTTGCCAGAGGTGGACTAAGGTGGGCCGTGAAGCGGGCGGTCCTCGGAGAGGTAACGGGTCGGGGACGAGTTTGCGTCACCGCCGTACGCTCACGATCTCTACCATGTGCAGTGAGGAGGCGACGATGGATAGGAAGCTACGGGGGATGCTGGGTGGGGCGGTTCTTGCAGTCATCGCAGCGTGTGCCGTTGCCTTTGGAGCTCCCGTCGTTGTCCCGCCGGGCGGTTCCCTCCAAGATGCCATCGACACGGCACCACCGGGCGCCGTCCTCGAGTTGGAGGCAGGAACATACCGTGGCTCGCTCGTGATCGACCACTCTCTGACCCTGCGAGGGGTTGGCGAGTCGACAGTGATCGACGGGACCAAAACAGGTGCGGCGATACACATTCTCGGGAATGGAATCGCCGTCCGGCTGGAGAGCTTGACGGTCCAGGGCGGGAAAGGCTGGGAAGGGCACGGAATCCAGACCGAGGGAGCCCCCACCGTTGAACTTGCCTTCGTCACCGTGGCGAAGAACTCATGGTGTGGAATCTGGAGCCGCGACCGCACTTCTCTCTCCCTCGATCACTGCCGGATCGTGGAGAACGGCACGCACGGGATCTACACATGGGACTTCACGCGAGGTGATCTGCGCAACTGCGAGATCTCGCGGAACAAGACGCACGGAATCCTCGCATTCCACATCTCGGAGCTCAGGCTCACGGATTGTGCCGTCGATGGCAATCTCATGGGCATATGGGCGTGGGATGGAGTCCGCGTTCACGCCACGCGAATCACGATCATCGGGAACGTGCTCAACGGTCTCGTGGCGCAGAACGGTGCACTGCTCGACCTCTTGGACTGCGTCGTAGCGAAGAACGGGGGGCTGGGCCTCTGGTTCACCGACTCCGGTCGCGGTGTCCTGAGCGGATGCGAGATCCGCGCGAACGGTGACGACGGCGTCCTCCTTGAGAAGGACGGCATCGTCGAGTTCTACGGTTGTAGGATCCGAGAGAACGCGGGGGCCGGAATTCGCGCCTCGACTCCCAACTGCACCGGTACGTTCGCCCCCAGCGCTCCGTTCAAGGGCTGGGTTAAGGGGGCCGAAAATGTTGTTCCCAGCCCAGGCGAGAGAGGTGCGAACCGCGAGACAGGCCTTTGCCCCGTCTATCCGGGCAGCATCTGGCCGGAAGGTTTCCTGAAGAGCACGACTCCGTAGCCGGGCGGTTGGGTTTTCCAGGTGGGGCAGCAGCCTTGGCGAGTTCCCGACCTGCCCGACCTGGTCTCGAGCAGCGGTCCACAGCTTGGGTCCATCCTTGCTCGATTCGGATCCCACCAGGTAACCGAGCCTACCATTCGAGCCCGTGTAGAAGAATCGGACGTGGACAACACACGAATAGGGATACTCCCGCGCTCATACCCCCAAGTGGACTACTTTCGAACGGGGTTCGAAGATCGCCTTCTCATGTAACCCAACGAAACCGCTTCCGAGCGGGATCTCCGGTGTGCTCGCTCGGGTGACCGAGAAGTGGCGGCTTCGGCCGGGTGCTCGGTCCCGTCGTGGACGAGCTTCGGACTCCTTCGGACGGGATGGGAGCCCAAGAACCGCGAACGTTGCGTTGCTGAGCGGGCTTCGCCGGGCTGCCGCAGTATATTGGCGACGCTGGCACGTTTCGCGCGGGAGACAGAAGTACCCGCGTATCCTCCGTGCAGGCGGTGTTCGCGCGCCCTGTCAGGCGGACGGGCCGTCAAGATGGTGGTAGTAGCTGCTCGAGAGGTAGAGCGCGGCAAGCGGGTTATGCCCCAGCACCCTGTCTTTCACTGCCAGCACCGTCAAGGGAACCTCGCAGTGCTTGATGAACAAAGTATCGTGGCCTATGCACAGGCCGAGCATGATCGCGAGGTCGACCTTAGCTGTGTTCAGGATCATGGCTTGCGCAATGGGATTGCACATGCTCTCCCAGCTTCCTGCTCCGACGATCTTCTGGTCCGGCCGGACACCTATGCGTTCCTTCGGGACTGCTCCCGTTTTGCACTGCACGGTCACAACCCGAAACCCCTTCTTCTGCAGTATCCCCTTCAAGATCCTGGCCTCCGTCATGAGTCCCGTGCAATGGGCAATGCCGAGCTTCTCGTAGCTGCACTTTTTGGCGAATTCCACCAACTCCTCGACGCGAGGAAGCCTCGGACGCATCCCGTTAGCTGTGCGCTCGTAGCATTCGAACTCCTGTACAGCAGCTTTGCGTGCGAACTCACGAACATTGGGCTTGTCATATTCCACCAGAGCACTCCGAAACACGTCGGGCATGCATCTCATTGGGCAGAACTCAGGCGTCGGTTGAGCAGTGGACAGTTCTTGCTCCGACGTGGATGCGCGCCGTTCGCACGCGCGTGAGGGACAATCTGCGCAACTCGGGTCTCCTCTTCTTTCGGCCAATGCTACGCACCTCCTAGGTAGGAAGGACTTCGCGAAAGACACGCCTGAAGTTTATGTGGCACACTTTCTCGATCTGGCGTGACGAAAGACCTGCGTGGGCCAAGGCGTCCACAATCACCCCATAGTCTCTGACCGTCTCAATGCCCTCCGCGAGGGATCCGCCGCTGTCCAAGTCGCCACCCAGCCCGACGCAATCCTCGCCGCCGACTTCGATGGCGTGCCGCACATGCCGAGCGACCCAGGCGATATCCGCTCTGGAAGCCGCGGCGCCTTGATGCTGCCTTCCGCAAGACGGATCAAGGAACTTGGAGTACAGGTTGACGCCTGTGACACCTCCCTGCTCCGCTAGGGCAACGATCATGTCATCCGTCAGGTTCCGCAGAGATGGGCAGAGGACACGGCAGTTGGAGTGACTGGCTATGAACGGGCGCTTTGCCACGCGGCGAACCGAGTAGAAGGCCGCATCAGACAGATGCGACACGTCGATCATGACGCCCAATCCCTCCGCGAGGCGCACCAGATCTTCGCCGGCTCGCGAGAGGGGTTTGTTTTCACCCGTCGCCGTTCCTGAAAAGCAGTTGTCGTGCCATGCCGGGATGAGACTCCGAACGCCGAGAGCAAAGAAGTGCTCGAGATTCTGTGGGTCTCCTTCGAGAGGATCTCCGGCCTCAAGCGATATGATGGCCGCGAGGCCGCTGCTCCCGCCTTCTGGGAGGTCCGAGCTCTTCAAGACAACGGTCATGCGACTCTCTGCAGCCAGCCGCCGAAGGGTGTGGATCATCTTCTCTGCGGTAGCCCTCTCCGTTGCGGGATGCAGGTTGCTTGGCACAAAGCACGCGAAGACCTGGGTCCAGCTTCGCCACATCCCCAGCGCAGGGAGGTTCACTTGTCCTCCTCCGTCCGCACGACGGAAGTCAAGGGCCCCCGCCATCACTCCAGTGGCCGTGTCACAGTGTGCGTCGAAGAAGTTCAACCCTATCTCCATTCTCGCTCCGTCCGCATTTCCGTGCCACTCGGACGCGATGGCGATATCGTGGAGTCGCATCTCCGAAGTCCACGGCGATCATTCCCACGGAAGACGCTCAGATCCGCGCTTCCCGATGATGGGTGACCCGTCTGCATGGGTCATCTCCATCTTGCTGGCGAGTCTTGCGTATGCTTCCAGTAGGGTGTATTCGGAGCGGACGAAGATCTTGCTGGGAACCGAACCCGTGCCTGGTCTCGCTAGAGCTCGCAGGATGCCACCAAGGCGGGGTGCGGGAATCGTGAACAGTAGCTCGTCATCCTGACAGCCAGCGTACTGCCGATCCCCCATGCACGGAATCGACACCGCGCACTCTCCGGTTTTCAGGGGAGGCACGACCGCGAAGACACACCCTGCGTGCCCGGAGAGATGGCAGGTGGGCTCTCGCCCGTCATCGTACGAGCTTGCCAACAACAGGCGAGTGATCTGGATTGAGCGGCAGTAGATCAGGATCAGCTGAGGGTCAAACGGAGCCGCATCAAGGGGTGCCGACAGCACTCCAGCGTACTCCCCGGGTCCCAGCCTTGGGAAACTCTGAGCCCACGTTCGCGCCGCCTCGGAAGTCGCGATGTCGTCGGGGAAACGATTGGCGCCTTCGCTGAACTCCTGCGGAGGCGCCGACAAGCCGTATCCGATGACGGGTTCAGGACACCACATGTCTTGTTTCAGCAGCGCCAGCCCCATTCGATTCCTTCTGGCGAGCCCGAACGCCTGGCATTGGGCCAGGCAGGTTCCGTGATCTGCTCTGGGTCTTCTGAGACCTGCCGGGAGCTCGGCCCCGTTTCGGATAAGCGACACCGCAATCGGAGAGCTCGACAAAGCAAGCTCACGACGCAGGGTGTCGCTGCACTCAGGAAGGCCGTACATGTTGGACCATCTCCTGATGTTGTGACTCGCGGATCACTGTTCCCTTGGAGAAGAGCCCTTCCCCTCCAGCGTCTTTCGGTAGTTGTAGAGGCTAGCTCGCGACATCTTCAGCTGCTTCGCAACATAGTCGGCGGCTCCTCTGACCATGAAGGCCCCTCTCTCATCCAGAAGGCGAACGATCTCCAGCCGCTGCTCCTTGTTGACCCCATAGCGAGAGGCGCCAACGGCCTGCAAGGCCTCCTCCACCAGATTGCGCAACGTCTCTTCCACATTCTGGCTGAAGACCTCGCGTACCGAGCCACCTCCTCGGCGGAGCACATCCGCCTTTGCAGCTTCCCGGATTCTCTCATCGGAGATGTCTCGAACCTTGGTGTCGATGTTGATGCACAAAGAGGCGACGGGAAGGTTGCCTTCATCTCGCAGCAGCAAAGTCGATGAGCGTAGGATGATTCCCTCCGCAGACCGCGTCTCGTAGTTGACTACGTCCGTCGCGGCAGCCCCCTCCCGCAGCAGGTGCAGCAGGAGGTCGGTTGCCGGCGCGCCCACCTTGCGGTGCGTGAGATCTCCTTCGATCGCAACGACGGAGTCCTCGGGATGCGTCAGGTCATGCAGCACCACCTCCGAGTCCTTCCCTAGCACTTCTCGGAGACCTGGGAGCAGGCCCTTGAGCATTCGGACCCATTGGGGTTCCACTTTCGTCATCTGAGATCGCGCCATTCTGCCCCCTCGTACGACCATCGGAGCGCCCAGGCACTCGATGAGCAAGGGACTGCCTTCCTCGGCCCTCCAAGTGCAGTGCTCTTCGGGATCTCGATGGAGTATTCGCCTTCTATCCCCTTGCGCCCGCGTATCGATGTATCTAGGCCTTCGATCTCGGTTCCTTGTACAGGGACTTCTTCCGACCGAGGATGTCGGGCCCATAGACCTCTTCATCCCACCTCTCTTGTGCGATCTCCTCAATGGCTACGGATACGACCGCTTCGCTGCACCCCGCGATGCTAGCGACGTCTCTTGCAATGGCAGCGGCCAACTGCTTCTTCTTGTCCTCGCTTCTTCCAGGGAACATCTTGACGATGACATGTGGCATAAGTTACCTCCCTCACGGGCTACCAAGTATCTGCCCAACGCCTTCCTCGACCCTCCCAAGGAGCATCGCAAACAGGGACCCTGCCTGCCTTGATGGGCTCTCTGTCCCACTCTACTTGCCGTTGAACGGGAAGCCACCTCCCTTCGTGATCGGCACGCATTCCTTCCGCGCCGCATCAAGTGCGCGCAAGTGCCTCCTTCATCCTGCCCAGCGCGAGCTCCAACGTGTCCGGCGTGCAGGCGAAATTTAGGCGAACGAAGCCATCTCCTCCTGGTCCGAAGTCAGCACCGTTGCTCAGGGCCACCCTCGCTTGATTCAGAAAGAAGGCGTGCGCGTTCCCAGGAACGCTGATCCTACGGCAGTCCAGCCACGCGAGGTAGGTACCTTCTACGGGGCACATGGTCATGGGCCGGAGCTCGTTTCGGACGTACTCAGACAGAGCATCACGGTTTCTTTCCAGGGTGGAGAGCGCTGCCACTAGCCACTCATCGGAGTCACGGTAGGCCGCGAGAGCAGCTGCGTAGCCCATGACATTGCCTCCGGCGACAAGTCCCCGGTGGGCCTCTTGCACCTGCCGACGGAGGTCAGGGTCCTGAACGATGGCGAAGCCAAAACGCAGACCAGATAGGTTAAAGCCTTTGCTCGGCGACATCAGGGTAACCATCCGCGCGGCGAGCTCTGGCTCCAGTGCGGCAAGGGGAACGTGGCGTCTTCCGTCAAAGACAAGATCGCAGTGGATCTCGTCCGAGCACACGAGTACGTCATTCGCCAAACAGAGACGCGCCAAGTCCTCGAGCTCGTCCACCGTGAAGACCCTGCCCACAGGATTGTGAGGGTTGCACAGCACCAGAATGGCCGGGCCATGAGCGAGTGCCTCACCAAGGCGGGGCATATCCAGCGCGTACTGCTCGGACCGATCGTGCAACAGAGGGACTTCGATTGCCTCCATGCCGGTTTCTCCCGGCAGATCTCGTATGCTGTGGTAGACGGGAGGGCAGATGACGAGAGTCCGCCTTCTGGAGGACATGCCGTGGCAAGCCAGGCTTAGGCCGACATCAATGCATGGCAGGAAGAGGATGTCGGCGCGTGAGATCTGCCAGGAGTAGCGCGTGCGCATGCGATCGACGATCACATCGCGGAGCTCCGAAGGGTCCGTCGGATACCCAAGAACCCCATGTCTCGCGCGAGACACAAGTGCCTGAATCACGGCGTCCGAAGAAGGGAAGTCCATATCGGCCAATCCCAAAGGGAGGACATCGGGAGGATTCAGGTGCCACTTCTTGCTGTCGGAGGAAAGCCTGTCGACACCCCGCCGGAATGCATCGCTCATGCTCGCCATATCCCTCACTTCGAACCTCAGACATAGACTGTGAGAGCTTCTCCCCAGACGTCGGGCGTCGCTCAACTCTCTTCGGCGGGGACGGGATGGAAGGACAGCTCCCCGCCGAACCCGCTGTGCAGTCCACCACCGCATCCGTACCCCGAGAGGAGAAGCTCCCTTCGTTCGTAGACCATGCATCCAAGTATTGGACATCGATGCCAATCTGTCAAGCGCGGTGGGCAGCGCCCCTCATGCCGGGCAAGTGATGGTAGTGCAATTCCGTGCGCAATCCACAGGTCTAGTACCAGGAGCTGGCGCAATTCACACGCGGAGGTATGCACTCTCGGCTGTGGACTGCTTGTCCAGGAGTTACACGGAGTGTATAATCGCCCCGCCCTCGGCTCCGGACCGAGACGTGCGATGGTAAACGCGTGAGACACGAGGGAGGTGAGCCCCAAGCGTTTTCAGGAGGCCGGCGGAAGTGCGTGAAGAACACAAAGCGCGAGACGGGAGGTGCCTGCAGTGAAGCTGCGTATGCTGCTTGCCGTGTTGCTTGTCGTATCTGTGGTGGTTGTCATGCCGGTGCTCGGTCAGATCCCAGCGGACACGCTGGTCATCGGGATGAACCATGATCCTATCATCGACTTTGCCCCCGAGCGCGTCTACGAGCTCGAAGACATGTTTATCTTGGAGCAGGTCTATGATCAATTAGTCAACTTCACCGGCGGAGAGGATGCGTTCAAGGAGGTCAAGCCCGGACTGGCCGAGTCCTGGGAGGTCTCAGAAGATGGTTTGACTTGGACGTTCCACGTTAGACAGGGTGTCAGGTTCCACTCTGGGAACGAGGTCAACGCCGATGCAGTTGTCTTCTCTTTCCAGAGGGCCCTTGACAGACACCAGGCGCCGATCTGGATCATGGAGCAATTCGTACCTACGAAGGACATGATCCAGCGAGTTGACGACTACACGGTGTCCATCACCACCAAGGCGCCGATTGGCGAGATGCTCTTCGCTGCCGCGTTCGGCTATCAAGGAATCGGCTGTGTTCTTGACCCAGCGGTGATCCAAGAGCACGCCACGGGCGATGATCCCCTTGCGGCCAAGTGGGTAGCCGAGCATGATGCGGGAAGTGGCCCATTCACGATTGCGGAGTGGGTCAAACGCGACAGGATAGTGCTTACAGCGTTTGACGACTACTGGCAGGGGGCGCCGCAGCTCCGTCGCATCATCATCAAGGACCTCCCCGAACCGACCGCGCAGAAGCTTGCCCTCGAGAGAGGCGACATCGATGTAGCGTGGAACCTTCTGCCTGAGATGATCGTGGAGCTTCGGAGCAAGGAAGGCATCCGCGTTGTAGAGTCCAGCTCCTCGTTCAGCTACCACTACCTCGCCATGAACTTCGGCTGTGAGCCCCTGAGCCACATCGAGGTTAGACAGGCAATCAGATGGGCCTTGGACTACAACGCAATCACCGACGGAATCATGGCTGGCTCGGCCGTGAAGAACCAGTCGATCGTACCTGTCGGCATGTTCTCCCACCTTGACCTCTCCTACGCGCAGAACCTCGACAAGGCAAGAGAGCTCATGGCCAAGGCCGGGTACGCAGGCGGGTTCGACGTAGAGCTGATCACAAGAACCGACCAGCCGTTCACGGACATTGCCGCGCAGATCCAACAGGATCTGAAGAAGATCAACATCAGGGTCAAGATCACGACCATGGTCTGGGCAGAGGTGCTCAAGGTCTTCAGAGCGCGGACGCACCAGCTTCTTCTGGCCAGGGGAAGTCTCGACTACGCCGATCCCAGCGGAGCGGCGACGATGATGGCGCACTGCCGTGTTCTGGGAGATGACGCGGAAGTCAAGCAGATGGCGTGGCGATGTATGTACTGCCCCAGCGGACTGGCAGATTGGGTAGAGGAAGCTGCCGCCGAGCAGGACCCGCGCCGCCGCGAGGTGCTCTACAAGGCCATCCAGGCGCTGGTGCTGGAAGAGGGACCGTTCGTGATGCTGCATAACACACTAACGCAGGTGGCAACGAGGGAAACCGTCGTGGGGCTTGAGATCCCCGCGATGTGGCCGTACACCGAACTCCGTGGTGTCTCGAAGACACAGTGAGAGGGGGAGGGGGGACTCCGCTTCTGGACGCCCGTAGGGGGGCGTGGTCAGGGCGGAGTCCCTCTGCATGTCCATGGTGACGTACATCGTGCGCCGCCTGTTGTGGCTTCTGTTCGTTGTGTTCGGAGTCATGACGCTTGTGTTCTTCATCTCCCGGGTCATCCCCGCCGATCCCGTCGCGGCGATGCTGGGGGGCCATGCGCCGGCCGATCTCGTCGAAGAGATGAGGGCAAAGTGGGGCCTCGACAAACCTGTCATTGAGCAATACCTGGCCTACGTGTGGCAGCTATTGCACGGTGACTTCGGAGTCTCGATGGCCAGTGGGAGGCACGTTCTTCAGGATCTGGTCGAGTACTTCCCTGCAACTCTCGAGCTGGCAACCGTGGGCGCGCTAATCAGTGTGGTGGGGGGCATCGTCCTCGGTGTGGTGTCGGCTGTGCGAAGAGGAAAGCTGGCGGACCATGTAGCCCGGGTCGCCGCTCTTACAGGGATTTCAATGCCAGTCTTCTGGCTTGCCCTGCTCATGATGCTGCTCTTCTACTTCATTCTTGGCTGGCTGCCAGGGGGAGGACGACTCCCATACTACATGGACCCGCCTACCCGCATCACCGGCATGATTCTCATCGACAGCCTCATCGCTCGGCGACTGGACATGTTCACGATAGCTCTCAAACACTTCGTAATGCCCGCACTCACCCTGTCGTTCTTCGGTGTCGCTGCGATATCGCGCGTTACGCGGGCCAGCATGCTGGATGTGCTTGGCGAAGACTACGTGAGGACGGCCCGCTCAAAAGGGCTGGTAGAGAACCGAGTGGTGCTACGGCACGCTCTCAAAAATGCCATGCTGCCTGTCGTGACCATCGCAGGCATCGTGTATGGGAGGCTCCTTGAGGGAGGAGTCATTGTCGAAACGATCTTCGCATGGCCGGGACTAGGGCGTTATGCGACGAATGCGTTCCTGGCGCTCGATTTCCCAGCCGTCGTGGGCTCCACCATGGTGATTGCTCTTTTCTACTCGCTGATGAACCTGGTTGTCGACATTCTGTATGCCTTCCTGGATCCGCGGGTCCGATATGACTAGGCGAGCGCATTCAACGTCTGTGGCACGCGACACTTGGCGGGCCGTGAAGGGGAACCCGCTGTCCCTTGTCGGTCTTGGAATCATCCTCGCCCTCGCTCTGACGGCAATCTTGGCTCCGTATGTTGCCCCGCACGATCCCTACGAGACCAATCCACTGGCCAAGTTGGGCAGGCCGACGTCGATCCATCCGTTGGGCACAGATCAGATCGGGCGAGACGTCCTGAGTCGGCTCCTGTATGGCGCGCGGATTTCAATCCGGATCGCCGTCCAAGTCGCCGTGATCTCCGGGACAGTGGGAACGCTGATTGGTGTGTTGTGCGGGTTCATCGGCGGAAAGGTGGACAGCCTTCTCATGCGGATCACTGACATCTTCATGTCTTTCCCACAGCTCATCTTGGCCATGGCATTTGCGGCAGCTCTGGGTCCCAGCCTGCAGAACGTCGTACTTGCAGTCTCGATGACGGAATGGACGTACTTCGCTCGTCTGGCGAGAAGTAGTGCCCTGGCGCTGCGCGGTCAGGCTCACGTAGATGCGGCAAGAGCAATGGGAGCCAGCAAGACTCGCATTCTGCTCTGCCACGTCCTTCCCCTGACTCTGTCGCCCCTGATCGTGCAACTCTCCTTGGAGATGGGAGGAATAATCCGGACAGCAGCTAGTCTCGGATTCCTGGGCCTCGGTGCCCAGCCCCCCACCCCAGAATGGGGTGTCATGGTCACGGCAGGTAGAAACTACCTCCCTGCCAGTTGGTGGGTCTCCACCTTTCCAGGATTGGCGATCTTCCTCACAGTATTGGGGTTCAATCTCCTGGGCGATGGGGTGCGGGACATCCTGGATCCTCGGCTCCGTCGAAAGTGAGACCAAGGGGGTCTTCCTCAGCGGGATCGCGCTCTGTGCGAGCTGCCCGTGCAATGTCGGGAGCTCTGATAGTCTTTAGCTAGGTCGGCACTATCGGCCTAGACTGGTGGATGGCTGCGGACGGTCGAACGATAGTGCACTCTCGGCGGTTTACGGGGGGCATGTTCTCCGGGAGCGCGAGGGTACGAGAGGCAATGGAGGATCGAATGGATCGCCAGACATGGGTTCGGTTGACTGAGTTGATGCTTCATCCTGCGCCGACGGGTCGCGAAATGGACGCGGCAAGAGCGTGGCGGGAGCAGATTCGCCCCTATGCGGAGAAAGTCTGGACAGACTCTCACGGTAACTCTTTTGGGTGCGTCAACGAGGAGGGACGGCCCCGAGTGATGCTGGCAGCTCACATAGACGAGCTCGCACTTCAGATTACGGATATCGACGAGTCTGGGTTCCTGTACTTTGTCGGAGCGGGACGATGGGATACCCAGGGGCTGCCGGGTCAACGCGTCGACATCCTGGGTAGCGATGGACCGGTTCGGGGCGTCGTGTGTCGCAAGGCAGCCCATCTTCTCTCGCCAACGGAACAGGAGACCGCTGTGTCGTTCTCGGACTTGTGGATTGACATCGGCGCGACGGATGCTGCTGAGGCGAAGCGCCGCGTCCAGATCGGCGGACTCGCGGTGTTCTCGAGCGGGCTTGAGCTGCTCCACGACAGGCTGGTTGTGGGGAGCGGCCTCGACAATCGGGTGGGGACCTTCGTCGTTGTGGAGGCGATGCGCCGCCTAGCGGAGATGGAACTGTCTGCCGCCGTGTTTGCCGTGGCCACCGTCCAAGAAGAGGTCGGCAAGCGTGGAGCCACGACCAGTGCCTACTCGGTTGCTCCTGACGTTGGCATCGCGGTGGATGTGGGATGGGCGACAGACACCCCTGGCGACCGTGAAGCCAGGAAGCGAGTAGGTCGGGCTTTTCTGGGCAAGGGCCCAATGCTTGCCGCCGGGTACACGGTCAACCCGCGGCTGCTGAACCTGCTCGTGCAAACTGCAGAGGCTGAGGGCATCCCGTACCAGATCGCTCCCGGTCCCTACGGTACCGATGCCAACGCCATTCAGATATCCCGAGGAGGCGTTGCCTCTGCGCTTATCTCGATCCCCACCCGGGCAATGCACTCTGCATCAGAGATCGTCCACGGCGAGGATCTCGAGCACGCAGCGCAGCTTGTTGCTGCCGTGGTAAGCCGCCTCGACAGGGAGTGCCGGTTCTCAGAGGAGTAGGAAAGAAGGCTCAGGAGAGGGCGACGGGCGGCGCGAGAAGCCGCCTCCAGGGGCGTCGGGCTGTGGGACTGGGGTGTCCAGCTTCAGGAGGGTGTTGAATGAAGAACTCGAGTGGATGCATGACCGCGCAAGCCAAAGGCATCTACTACCCCTTGGTGGACTACTTTCGAACCGGGTTTGAGGATCGTTCGCCCGGGTGACCCAACGGGATAACTCTCGAACTGGTACACCTGACGTCCCCACATCCAGAACCTCCGTCTTGGATCCCTGCCCTGCTATGACCAGCCTTCGCACGCCCAGAGACGGAGGCTCGGTGTCCTCTTGATCGGCTTAGCGGCGTTCGAGTCCAAGCTCAAGATCAATCTCTGCCCGCGGGCAAGTCATCGGTGGTGGGTAGGATGTCGAGTAGGGCACACCGAACCTTCCAGTTGAGCGGGCTCCGGAGGGCGGACAATCTCCGCCTGCGCCGGTCGCCCCGCTCAGCAATGCGATTGGGTGCCCTACTGGTCCAGGAAGTAGAAGTCCGCTCCGACGGACTGAAGTTCCATCCACCGCTGTCCGGACGATCCGAACTCTACGCCCAACGAGATGCAGATCCCCTGCTCCACTTCGGGGAAGTTGGGGAGAACGAATTCCCGCATGTGTTGTTCCCCATAGAGATTCAGGTTGTTAAAGGCCGCGATCAGTTTGGGGCCATCGTAGATGTGAACGTTGGTCACTCGAGCGTCGATGGAGCCGCTGCGGAAGCTGACGAACACCTTGTCGAGGTGGTAACGTCGGTAGTTCGTCATGAATCCCGTGAATGGGACATTCTGGGATTCCACGTACGTTCCGACGACCGGCGTAGTGATCGGGAAGTGGAGCCAATTGCCCGTGTTCGGGTTCCCCTCGATTCTTGTGTGATAGGCAAAACGCTGGACCTGTGCGAGCCGCTCCGGGCTTTCGATTTGCACGGCCGTGCCGTGCAGCCACATCGCCAGCATTCCCGTGACAACCGCGTCGGATGGCGGAGCCACCGCGACCCACGATGGGACCATGAGCGCTCCCACCAACAGCAGGCCGACGCAGACTCGCCGCGACATCTTCTTCATGCTCTCGCCTCCGACCCCACGATATCCAGGTTCGCCCGGCCTGTGAAAGCCCGCTGGCGGCGTCCGCGTTGACGGATCGGCGGCAGGTGGTCTGCGGGGGCAGGGAACGGTGCTACCACGGCCGGGTGACTCTGAAAGTACGACGAAGATCCAGTTCGTCCTCACGTGTTGGCACGCGCCGTCCGAGGCGCGATAGAGTGGTTTTGGAGATGGAGTGTTTGGGCCAAGCAGGCCTGATGAGGGTTGTAGGAGACATGGAGGGTACGATGAAACGAACCGTTGGCTTGGCACTCAGACTGGGTGTGATGGTCCTGGCTGCTGCGGCATGGGCTGGAGCCGGACAAGTGGGTTCTACGCAGTTCCCTCTCTCGGTGGGGGCGATCGTTCCCGTGGGCCAGTATGAGGCGGTCGGCACGATTCCCGGGTGCACCGCGACACTGATCGACCAGGAGACCGTCCTCACGGCGTCCCATTGTGTCTGCGGTCAGCAGGGCCCGGACGCCGATCACAGCACCTGCGGTGCGCGGCGGACGTTCACGTTGCATGATGTCTTCCCGGTCGATGATCCAACCACGTCGGTCAACGAGTCACTTACCCGACAGGATGTTTCGATTGATGGGACGGTCTATGTTCACCCCGACTTCGGGAAGGTCCGCTGGCTGGCGGACGACTACACGATCATCAAGCTCGATGTGCCGGCGAACGAGCGAGTCCTGAACGTCACTCCCATCCCGGTTGAGCTTGTCGTCCCCAACACACCGGGGGAGCAAGTGACGCTGATTGGGTTCGGCCGGACGGGTAGTGACTGCTCGGCCAGCAACTCCGAGAAGCGGATGGCGACCGTGACGATCACAGAGTGCGGCCCCGAGAGCATAACGGTCAGGAATCCGACGCAGTACACCTGCCCGGGCGACTCCGGCGGACCCATGATCAACGCTCAGGGACGGATCATCGGCGTCACGAGTTGGGGTGACGACGCCAACGGGACCAGCGTATACCGGCCCACCTACTCGAGGGGGCCGTGGATCTCCACGTTCCTCAAGGGCTACTGGGCGCAGATCTGGGGACCCGTCGGGGACGTGATCGTGGGATACAGCACGATTGAGTCCTACGAACAACTCTATGCGACGGAACGCTCGACGGGAGACATCTACGCCTTCGCTGGAACAGGGATGACTTCCTGGCACCGCGTCGGCGGGCCTGGGAAGCGGTTCGCCGTGGGCGGGATGGGATCTCTGTTCGGCCTCACCCCGGACGGGGCAACGGTCCTTCGGTACATAGAGTCAGCGGGAGGGTGGACCAAGGTGGGAGGAGCAGCAGCCGAGATCTATGGCGCCGTCGATCGAACGGGCCGAGGTCTCTACGCTACGAATCCTCAAACTGGCGCCCTCTACTCCTACAACGGCACGTCGTGGACTCGAATCAGCGTTGCGGCAAAGCAGTTCGCCTTTGGTAGCGACGGACGGGTGTACCGCCTGGCAGCAGACGGCAGCGGCGTCTACAAGTACGACGGTGCGCCGGATCAGTGGACTCAGATTGGCGGACCCGCAGCAGCGATCTACGCGGCGGGGACGAGCCTGTACGCTAGAGACCCCGACGTTGGGAATCTGCATGAGTACAATGGCACGCCGTTCTCTTGGGTGCTGATTGGAGGTCCGGGGCGGATGTTCGCCGTCGGGGATGATGACCACCTCTACGGGTTGGCAATCGACGGGAGTGCCGTGTTCCAGTACACGGGCTATCCGCTACGCTGGCTCAAGATAGGCGGAGCTGCCGACGCTATCTACGCCATCGGCGACCTCCTGGTTGCCACCAGCCCGACGACATATGACCTGTGGCAGTACCGCAAGCAGTAGGACGGAGGGAGTGCCCGTCATCGGCAGAGTGACCTGCCCCCGGTCCCGAGCGAAGCACTACGGCTGGGTGAACATCACTCCATGCGCCCGACAGGACTCGTAACCTGGGCCGCCCCTGTGGGGGCGGTTCGTGAGTTTCGCTTCGGCACGGTGTGAAACTCGGACAAGCTCTCGCCGGCCAGGAGGAAAGCCAACGCGGGCCCGGAAGAGCCCGCGTCGTCTTTACGCCCGACAGGATTCGGAACCTGGGCCATCCTACGGATGGCTCGAGAGTTCGCGCAAGCGAACTCCGACAGTTTCTCACCGGTCAGAAGTAAAGCAGGGGTGGGCGCTTTGTCCCACCCCTGCTTTACGCCCGACAGGATTCGAACCTGTGACCTTCGGAGCCGCAGTCCGACGCTCTAATCCACTGAGCTACGGGCGCTGGCGGAGGGACGGGGATTCGAACCCCGAGGGCGTTTCCGCCGTGCCGCTTTTCGAGAGCGGTTCCTTGCCGTTCGGTCATCCCTCCCACTCGGCACCAATCTTAGGGGCTGGGTTTGCGGCGTGCAAGCGGACCCAGGCGGGGATTGACAGCGAGACCTCTCCGCGCAGGGGCAGCCTGGAGAAAAGAGAGTGCGACTACGTGACCTACTTGGAGCTGCTGGACGACGAGAATAGAAGCAGAGCGACGATGAGTCCGACGGCGACGACACCGACCCACCACGGCAGGCCGGCTGCTTCCTCGGCGGGCGGCTCTGCGGGGGTGAGCTGGCCCCAGATGAGATCGTCTTCCGTCGTTGTTTCGCTCGAGGCCATCGTCTGCGCCGGCGCGGCCGCCGCCGTGGCGACCTTGGCCGCCTGCGGCGCCTTCTCGAGAACGAGGAAACCGCGCCCGGTCCACTCGCGCGGCAGCGGGCGGAAGGGCTGGCCGTTCAGGGCGATTTCGCTCAAGGTCGTCGTGAAGATCCTGGTTCCCACGCCGCGTTCGTCCAGGCGAAGTTCCTGATCAATTCCGGAGAACGTCGAGTACGGGCCGATATACACGCGATCCTCGGTCTCGATTACAATCCGCGGGAAGTCCACGAAGATCTGCAGGATCGACGACAACGGAATGTCGTACTGCGCCGCAGGGCCGATGAGCGGACAAGGATCGGCCAGCCGAAGGACGGGAGCGAGCCCCGACAGACCTCCCTGAAGGACCTCGCCCGCGTTCGTCCGCACGAGGGCGGGAACGGCGCCGGCGGGAAGAGCGGCGGCAAGGACCGACAATGACACGAACAACCAGAGCACCCCGGCCGGATTCCGCACCCCTCTTTGCATTGTCCGATTCACCTCCGCGCTGGTGCAGTCAGGATATCGGTTTCCTCGGGCTCGTGTCAAGCGCGGCGCGGGGCGGTGGGTGTGTGAAAATGCGGTGAGGGGAGGGAGCGTAGGAAGCTCGGTCATCTTGTGTAGTCGAGGTCACGGACAGGTGTCTCGCTTCGGTCGGACGGGATGGCCGGAGGCAGGTCCCAAGCTCCAGCGATGGGCCGGGCGACGAGCGCTAGCGTAGTCTTCATGTATGTGGACGCTTTCGACCGAAGGGGGTGATCCACGGATGAATGACCGAAGACCCCGTGTCTCCACGGCGTCTGGTGATTCTTGGCCGATCCTTGGAGGGTTCGCGGCCGACGCGTTGCACGGGGTGGGTCGAACGCGGGTTGGAGCTGTTCTGATCCGGCTTGACAGGCGTTGCAGCCGTGTGGTAAGATCCTCCGACTCGCAAGGAAGATGGGGTGGGTTTGCACTCCCTTTTGGTCTTTGAGAGAACGTGTAGGGCGGTCGCGGAGCTACGCGGCACGCCCGCGCCTTGGATCGGCGGCCGGATCGGTTCGGTCGATCGGACGCCGAGCAGAAGCCATGACGCAAACAGGATGATGAACCGAGTGGCTTCGATGAGGGAGGTGGTTGGCGGAATTTAGGAGCCAAGTGTCCCTACGTGAGGCGGAAGGAGGCTGCAGGGGGTTGATGCTTCCTATGAACGAGACAAGCAATACGAAAACACAAGCGAAATCTTCGGCCCGAAAAGGAGGTCCGACGTTGAAAAAGAGACTAGGAGCAGCGAGTGTCCTAACGTTGCTCGTTATGGCGCTCTGCGCTCTCTCTGCTTTCGCGACGACCGCGGAGATCTGGTTGTCGAGCGACAGCAGTGGAGAGACT
Organism: Thermotogota bacterium; assembly: GCA_039679545.1. Taxonomy (GTDB): domain Bacteria; phylum Bipolaricaulota; class Bipolaricaulia; order UBA7950; family UBA9294; genus JAPLGD01. The sequence goes on along the minus strand of JBDKUT010000153.1, from coordinate 2 downwards.
CG